>NZ_LZZL01000046.1:0-51118 GCF_002006495.1 Clostridium sp. BL-8 | reverse complement strand
TGGCATCTCATGCACCCTATTATAGAGTTGTGGCACTTTGAGTTTAACCATTCAGGAAAATCTTCTGTGCTTTCATTCTGTAAGGTAACACATTTGCTTGCATGTACTAGAAATCTATCATTATCTATTGCTCCTGTAGGACAATTTTTTTCGCATAAATCACAATTTGTACATGATTTCATAATCTTTGCTTCCTGCCAAGAATCCTCTTCACATGGTAAATCCGATATATATACTCCCATCCAATAAAAGCTGCTTTCGTTATTTAAATAGCATACATTGTTCTTCCCATAAGACCCAAGTCCACTTCTTGAGGCTACAAGCTTACATGGAAGATTAATTTTACGCATCTTGAAGCTATTTTCTAAAAGAATATTCTCAACAGTCGAAGTTACTTCACATATCTTCTTATGCTGCTTTTCTCCTTCAACACTCGAATTTAATAAATACATTGGAGGCATTATTACTGCCCTTTTTTTAGCTCCTAAGGTAAAATATATCCTGCTCATTGGCTGGGGCATTGCTATAACTATAATGGATTTGGCCTCTGGGAGCTCGTCCTTGTAATCATAAACAAATCCACTTAAGTATTTACCTATGTGAGTACTAACATCCTTATAATTATTCACTGTAGCTTCTATATCTGATTGTATTTCGTCCATATGCTTAATAGATATGATTCCTGCTTTAAATCCATGTGCTTCAATTTGATTGATAAAATCCTTAGTAATATCACTCATATGTTTGAACACCTCTTTAATATTTGATCAATTACATCTTTTTTTAAAACTTTATTGTGTCCTGATATACATAAGTCAAAATCCATCTTCTCATATTTTTTAAGAGAATTTATATAAATCTCCTTTTCACAGCAAAGTTCAGGAAGAAGCTCCTCCATATTATCACCAATATTGTCTGCAGCTATGAGAATCTTTTCTTTTTCATCAAATATACTTATAGAATCAATTGTATGCCCAGGAGTATAAAATAATCTAATTTTATCATCTGCAAAATACAGTTCATCTTCGAAAACTAAATTTGGCAGTGCCATTTTAACTTCCCCATAACAATAATTCTTGTTATTCTCCAACATATCTTCCCATTCTGATTCAATCTTTTCTCGGCACAATCTATGTGATACAATCAAGCAATCTTCAAATGAGCCATTCCCCCAGACATGATCCCAATGATAGTGAGTGTTTATCACAATTATTGGTTTAGAGTCATTTTCCAGGTACTTTTTAATTGGTTCAACACTTAAAGAGCCTAGGCCTGTATCAATAATATAATTGTATTTTTCACCCTTGATTAAATAAAGATTAAGATCCCATGTTGAAAAACCTTCATATGTAAATAAAATTCCTCTGTTTTTTATTTTCTTTGTATGCATCATAGCCCTTTCCCCTTATATTCAAATTTTTTATATTGATATTATAGATATACAAGTTAAAGCAGTGACAAGTCAAAAATCAAATTCTTAATTTGTTTATACCTAAAATATACTTTCAATTACCTGACTTGTTATAATTTAACATTCATTTCTATAATGATATCATATCAAGATCTACTAGTAAAATTAGTAATTTTTATGTTGGCGAAAAGCAAATAAATAAATTGATATTTGAAGTTTATTTATGAATGAAAATACAGAAAATAGATATCATCATTATGTTGATGATGGAGAAAGTTTCAGATATCAAGCAGAATAATAAATTTGGTTCCCATTGTGGAACCTATATAGGGTTCCTGAGTGAGATTAAAACTCATGCAATTTGGAAAACACTTACATTTCCGGAATTATAATAACGCATATGTTTTGTTATCAATATGAAATCCTGTAATCCACATCCAAAAAACACTTGACTTAGAGTTAACTTAAAGGGATAGTATTAACTTACAAGTGATTATATAGTTTAAATAATTACTATAGATAACCAATTTACGAATTTGACTTATTAGATAAACATATTTACAAATTTGCTAAGACTTTAAAGTAACATCTTTACTAGAAATTATAAATATTTTCATAGTTTTTCGCAGCAAAAGTATTTATAATTTAGGTAAGTTATCGCTTAAGTGTAAGTTCAAAGTTGGTTATCTATAAATTTTAAATTAATTAAGGAGAGAATCGTAATGGAAAATTTTAATTATTCAATCCCAACTAAGATTTATTTTGGAAAAGGGCAAATAAAAAATCTTGCAGCAGCAATTAAAGAATATGGAAATAAAGTACTTATAGCTTATGGAGGCGGAAGTATTAAAAAGAGTGGTTTATATGATGAAATGGTTAAAATCCTAAATGATAATGAAATATCATATGTTGAACTTTCAGGAATAGAACCAAATCCTAGAATTGAAACTGTTAGAAAAGGGGTTCAAATTTGTAGAGAAAATAATGTTGAAGTAGTTCTTGCAGTTGGAGGCGGAAGTACTATTGACTGCAGTAAGGTCATTGCAGCAGGAGTAAAATATGATGGTGATACATGGGATTTAGTAACTAACCCTGGAAAAATCAATGAAGTTTTGCCTATAGTTAGTATATTAACATTATCAGCTACAGGTTCAGAAATGGATGGATTTGCCGTAATTTCTGATATGACTTCAAATCAAAAACTTGGAACAGCTCATGAAAATTTAAAACCAAAAGCTTCAATTTTAGATCCTGAATATACTTATTCAGTACCTAAAAATCAAACAGCAGCGGGAACAGCTGATATCATGAGTCATATTTTTGAAACTTATTTTAATCACTCAAAAGGAGTAGATATTCAAGATAGTACAGCAGAAGGATTACTTAGAGCTTGTATAAAGTATGGTAAAATAGCAATAGAAGAACCTAGTAATTATGATGCAAGAGCAAATTTAATGTGGGCATCAAGCTGGGCAATAAATGGATTGATTTCTTATGGAACAGGAGCACCATGGGTTGTACATCCTATGGAACATGAGTTAAGTGCATTTTATGATATAACACATGGGGTTGGTCTTGCAATATTAACACCACATTGGATGAGATATTCTTTAGATGATAATACAGTTTTTAAATTTGCACAATATGGAATAAATGTGTGGGGAATTGATAAAAATTTAGATAAATTTGAAATAGCTAATAAAGCAATAGAAAAAACATCAGAATTCTTCAATGAACTAGGAATACCAGGAACTTTAAGGGAAGTTGGAATTGAAGAAGAAAAGTTAGAAATAATGGCTAAAAAAGCTGCGAATCCATCATTTAAATATGCATTTAAGCCATTAGATGAAAATGATGTTCTTAATATTTTTAAGGCTGCATTTTAATATTTATATAATATATAAATCTATAGAGGGAATTCCTGTAAAGGGGTTCCTTTTCTATTTGTAGCACAAAAGGTAAACATATGAATATCTATAATCAATAAAACTAATATTGAATAAAATTTGTATCAAAAGCCAACATAGTATTATAAATTAAAATCTATGGAGGCTAATATAATGTTGTTTAAGAGAATAATAATATTTATTACAATAATCATAATGACTTTTACATTAATGTATAACTATAAAAATAATGCATATGCCAGCCAAGTCTCAAACTCTAATTCTGAAAAGCTAGTCAATGTTGCATTCTTATTGTTTAATGCCGATGATTTATATATGCAGCATCTAAAAAAAGGTTTTGAAAATATAGAAAAGGAAAATCCAACTAAAGTTCACTTTACTTTCTATGACGGAAAAAATAATATAGGCGTCCAGAATGAGACACTAGATCTTCTTTCTAAAGATGAATCTGAAGTTGATTTAATTATTGTGTATTTAGCAGATGTTAGCGAAAATGCTGTAAATATGGCTCTTGATATAACTAAGCCCAAAAATATTCCAATGATTTTTTTAGGGATTCCTCCTGAAGTCGTATCAAATATCTCCAGAGATTGTAAGAGAGTCGCTTTTTTATCAGCAAACTCTGCTAAGGCTGGTACTGCTGAAGGCAATATATTAGTTAATCTATGGAATACCAATAAGAAAGATCTAGATAAAAATGGTGATAATATATTGCAATATGTTATCTTACAAGGTAGAATGGATAGCCCTACTGCAATTTCCAGAACAAAGTATTCTATTTCAGCACTTACTAATGCGGGAATAAACATAGAACAGCTTGCATCAGCAAATGATAACTGGTTAAAGGATTTAGCTAAAAATTCTATGGACTCTATATTTTTAAACTACGATGATAAAATCGAAGCAGTAATCTCCAATACTGATGTTATGGCAATAGGTGCTATTGAAGCATTACAAAAATACGGCTATAACAAAGGAGATAAATCAAAAAATATAGCAGTTGTTGGAATTGACGGATTGCCAGAGGCTAAAGAACTTGTTGACAACGGATTTATGACTGGTACTGTCTCTCAAGATCCAAATGTTTTAGTTAAAGCTCTTTATGATATTGGTACTAACTTAATTAAAGGCTTAAATCCAATAGAAAATACACACTATTCCCTTATAAATAAATTAATTGAAGTTCCATATTCATACGATACATACATTAAAAAATAACTTAAAAAGGTCAGTAACTAGATTCACTCTAGCTGCTGACCTTAATTCTTTTAATTTCTTTTTCTTTTTTATATTCTTAAGCTATTTTTTAACCTTCTATTTAGCTGAACAAATACTGACGAATTCTTCAAAAAGAGTCAGGTTATCGTCCAATCCTTCTGGATGCCATTGTACTCCCTGCATAAAAAAATCACCCTTATACTCTATTGCTTCTATAATACCATCCTGACTTTTAGCAGTGACTTTTAAACTTTCACCCAGCTCTTTAATACCTTGAACATGAAATGAATTTACTGATAGCTCTTTCTTTTTATAAACTCTTGCAAGAAATGAATCTTTCTTTAAAAAGACCAAATGTTGTTTTTCTTCCAGTTTTCGCCCAGCGCCGCTATGATCAATTTTAGTATTTATCTGCTTACTAATATCTTGATAAAGGCTACCGCCTTGCAAAACGTTAATCAGCTGACTTCCTCTACAAATCCCTAAAATTGGTATCTTCCTATTCTTTGCCACAAAGAATAAAGCTCTCTCAAATTCATTACGTAATTTAGTTTCTATACTCTGCTCTACTAACGGCTGCTCACCATACCATAATGAATCTATATTATCACCACCAGTAAATATTATCCCATCAAGAGACTCAACTAGATTATCCAGCGTTTCAATTGCAGAATTAATTAATATTGGAATCTCTAGTGGAATTCCTTCAGCTCTTTCAACCTTTTCTATATATTCATATCCCACATTGGAATACACCCTAAACGTCTCTTTCTTGATAGAGCTTGTAATACCAATAACAGGTTTCATATTATCCTCCCCTTTTCAACTTAGTCATATAAATGACATGCCAGAAAATGTCCATTACTAACTTCCTTTATAACAGGTGCTTCATGCCTGCAGCGTTCTCTCGCATATGAGCAGCGGCTGCAGAATTTGCATCCGGCTTTCCTGTTTTCCTGTGATATTTCCGACTCTTCTACTTCTAAGTTTAATCTCTGCCTTCGTAATTTTGGATGACTCACGGGTATAGATTCTAATAACATTTTCGTATATGGATGCATTGGATTTTCAAACAAATCTTTTCCATTTGCTAATTCTACTATACTTCCCAAATACATAACTGCAATTCTATCGCAAAAATATTTTACAACTCCCAAGTCATGTGAAATAAATAAAAATGTCAATGAATAACGCTTTTTTAGTTCATTAAGCAGGTTTATTATCTGTGCTTGAATCGAAACATCTAAAGCTGCTACAGGTTCATCTGCTACCACAAATTTAGGCTTAACAGCTAACGCTCTTGCAATTCCAATCCTTTGCCTCTGGCCGCCGCTGAATTCATGAGGATAGCGACCCAAAGCTTCCTTATCTATACCACAAACTTTCAAATATTCTTCTGCCATATTAAGTGCATCTTTCCCCTCATATGCTAGTTTATGCTTTTCAATTCCTTCTGATACAATTTGTCCAACTTTCATTTTTTTATCCAAACTGGCATAAGGGTCTTGAAAAATTATCTGCATATCTTTTCGTAAACTAGACATATCTTTATTAGAGATTGCCTGCTTATTTTCAATATCAAATAAAGTCTTATCCTCAAATGTAACTTTGCCCCCATCAGCTTCTATTAATTTCAAAATACTTCTTGCTGTTGTTGATTTTCCACATCCGGATTCTCCTACTAAGGCAAAGCTCTCTCCTTTTTTAATAGAAAATGAAACATCATCTACTGCATCTAAAACAACTTTTTCTTTCCCTAAAAAAGTTCTTTCAAGTATATATTTTTTCTTAAGATGCTCTACTTTTAAAATGACATCACTCAAGATTCTTTCCCTCCTCCTCATATATCCAGCATGCTGCTTTATGATTATCCTTAATTTTAAACAATGGCGGCTGCTCACTTACACATTTCTCACAAAACTTCTTACTGCATCTGGTACTAAAACGACAGCCAGAAGGCATATTAGATAAAGCTGGAACCATTCCTGGAATACTTGGCAGCTGTTCTCCATTTTCTAAGTTTAGAGGCTTAGACTCCAAAAGTCCGATTGTATATGGATGCTTAGGATTATCAAATAATTCATAAATATCACTTTGCTCTACTACCTTTCCTCCATATAGTACTATAACTTCATCACAAACTTCAGCTACTACTGACAAATCATGAGTAATAAATAAAATAGATGTATTAACATCCTTATTTAATTTTTTTAACAAATATAAGATTTGAGCTTGAATAGTAACATCCAAAGCAGTTGTGGGTTCATCAGCAATTAAAACTTCAGGTTCACAGCTTAAAGCCATTGCAATCATTACACGCTGCCTCATTCCACCACTTAAACTGTGTGGATAAGCGTTATAAATTTTTTCTGGATTTGGAATATGAACAGTCTTAAGAAGTTCAATTACTTTACTTTTAAGCTCACTTCCATGGAGATTTTTATGTATCTTAAGCGGCTCTCCAATCTGCCTACCTATTTTAAATAATGGATTTAATGAAGTCATTGGTTCTTGAAAAATCATAGAAATTTTATTCCCACGAATATTTTCAAGTTTCTCTTCTGAAAGTTTGCTTAAATCCTCTCCATTAAATAAAATTTCTCCCTTTTCAATTTGACTTATTTTTTCTGGCAAAAGCTTCATTATTGATAGCGCAAGTGTACTCTTGCCACAGCCTGATTCTCCAATTACTCCTAATACTTTGCCCTTTTCAAGAGAAAGACTTACATCATCTATAGCAATTACCTTACCATTATCACTGGTGAAGCTGACTGATAGATTATTAACACATAGATTTTGTGAATTCATATCATCTGCACCTCCTAAAGCTTCATTTTTGGATCTAGAGCATCCCTAAGTCCATCGCCTACAAAATTAATTGATAAAACAGAGAGAAATACCAATAATCCAGCAGGAATCCATAACCACCATTCATTTTGCAGTACACGCATGCTTTGGGCTGCAGATAATATATTCCCCCAGCTTGGTTGTGGTTGTTTTACTCCAAGTCCTAAAAAACTCAAGCCAGCTTCCATTAAAATCCCCTGAGCCACACTTAAGGTTGCATTTACAATGACCGGTGATAATATATTAGGTAGTAAATGCTTACGAATAATTTCAAAATTACTAAAGCCCATAGCACGAGCTGCTTCAATAAATTCACTATGCTTAAGAGATAAAATCTCAGCGCGCACAATTCTAGCTACACCTGTCCACTGAAGCAAACCAATAATTAAAATAACATTCCAGGCACTAGGTCCAATTAATGCTGCAATTGAAATTGCAATTACAAAGAAGGGAAAGCACATAACAGTATCAACAACACGCATGATAATATTATCAATCCACTTCCCATAAAATCCACTTATACACCCAAGAGTCACCCCTATAACCAGCTGCATTATAGTTGCACTAAGAGCAACTCCCAAAGAAACCTGTCCACCATAAAGTAATCTAGTAAAAACATCTCTGCCTAATTCATCAGTTCCAAGAAGATGCTTTAAGCCAGGATGACTTTCTATACTCATTAAATCTATTGAATCCCGTGAATAAGGAGCTACTACAGGCGCCAAGATTGCTGCTAATATAAATAGAGTCAAAAGAATAAATCCGAGCATTGCCAGCTTATTTTTTAAAAATCTATGTAAAATTGTATGCTTCAACTGTATTTCACCTCCCTCTAATCAAAGTTAATACGCTTATCAACTACGGCATAAAGTATATCTGCTAATAAATTAGTTAATAAACTGATCACTGCAACCATCATTACTATCCCCATAATAAGTGGATAATCACGGCTCATAACCGCATTAAAATTTAATCTTCCAATTCCCGGCCAGACAAAAATTGTTTCTGTAAGCAGTGCTCCAGATAGTAAAGCAGGTATCTGCATGGTTACTACTGTGATTAAAGGCAGCAATTCATTTTTTAAAGCATGCTGATAAATAATGCTTCTACGCCTAACCCCTTTTGCACGAGCTGTTCGTATATAATCTGTTTTAAGTATTTCAATCATGTCTGAACGGGTATAGCGCATTAAGCTTGCTGTATTTATAAGAGCAAGCACTATCATTGGCAGTATCATATGCTTTGCAATATCAAAAGCAGCTGCCCAGCCTTTTAAGTTAACCCCAGTACTGACCATTCCTGAAATCGGAAGCCAGCCTAAATCTACGGAAAATATTTTAATCAAGAGCATTCCAAAGAAAAAAGATGGAATTGATAGTCCCATGAAAGCAAAAACTGTAACGACATAGTCAGTTTTAGTACGCTGCTTTGTAGCACTTATTACACCACATGGAATTGCTATTAAAATACTAAGTATCATAGAGCATAAAGATAAAATCACCGTATTTCCTAAACGGCTTGCAATAACAGTTAATACTGGCTGCTTAAATTGAATTGAGTATCCAAGATTTCCTTGAAGCGCTCTAAGCAGCCACTTAAAGTATTGAATTAAAATAGGATCATTATATCCTAATTCATCTAACATTTTTTTCTGCATTTCTTTTGTTAAATTAGGATCCATCATAGAAGAAAATGGATCTCCAGGCTGCATCTTTACAAGGATAAATACAATAATAGAAATACCAAAAAGTACGGGAATGCTTTGTATCAACCTCTTAAAAACATATTTTCTCAAGAAATCTCAGTCCTTCCTATATAAAAATTGTATGCACCAAAGCTTTTGCTTTAATGCATACTTTTACTTCTATTCTTATAATTAAAATTTATATATATGTTGCAATTAATTTTATGCATTTTACATCGAGATATCTACTTAGTCTATAGCAATTCCAAATGTAATTTTATTATTGCAACATATATATTAAAATTATGGAGGTTTTTTACCATGTCTTTAATAAAAATCCTTCCAGAAAATGTACAGTTGATTTTGCTTTATTAAGGCTTAACCCTATTTTGAAATTGACCAGTTTTGAACATCTGGGAATACTGAATATGCTGAGTATTTGTAGCCTTGTAATTTAGGATTATATGCATGAATAGCATTTTGTGAATACAAGAAAACATATGGTACTTCATCATTTAGTAATTGTCCCCACTTAGCATAAATCTCTTTACGCTCATTTCTGTCAATTGTAGTTGCAGCTTTTTCAATTAACTCATCACTTTGAGCATTAATAAAGTTCGAGAAATTAAATTGTGAGCCATTTGCAATACTTGAAGACCAATAACGATCCGCATCACCTGGATCTACTTCTAAAGTAAAGCCGAGAAGACCCATGTCATAATCTCCTTCTCCCTTAGTCTTATCCATAGCAGATGCAACATCCATAGTGCTTATATTAACTTTGATCCCAACATCTTTTAAATTTTGTTGAATGATTGGAGCACTTTGTTCACGGATTTTATTCCCTGTTGGCACCATTAAATCTACTTCAAACTGCTTGCCATCTTTTTCAAGAACTCCATTATTATCATTCCAGCCAGCTTCCTTTAATAACTCTTTTGCTTTATCAATGCTATAGTCATAACTATTAAGTCCTGATTCTGGATAAGCCCAGCCAGCTAAAGATATTGGTGTATTTATAACTTGTCCATGTTCACCTAATAAGCTATCTACAATTCCTTTTCTGTTTATAGCATAAGTGATTGCCTGACGAACTCTCTTATCTTTAAAGAATTCACGGTTACTGTTCATAGTCATAAATTGATAATTTGCACTTGGTTTTTCCTCAATATTTATCCCAGCATCTTTCAAGGTTTTTAAATCTTCTTCTTTAGTGCTTGAAAGTTCTACTACATCAAGATCTCCTTTAGCTAATTCAGAAAGTTCTGTTTCTGCATTAGTAACTTTAAAGATGAACTTATCAATTTTAGGTGTTCCGCCAAAGTAAGTATCATTTTTTGCTAGTTCCACATATTGATCTGGCTTAAAATCTGTAAGCTTAAAAGGGCCAGTTCCTACTGGTTTATTAAGTAAATCACTTTGCTTATCCCAGTCTGCAATACTTACTTTACTCCAAATATGCTTTGGAAGAATGCCACGCTGTGAGAAGTTAGATAATGCAGGTGCATAGGTTTTAGTATAGGTAAAGCTTATTGTATTTTTATCAACGACCTTTATTCCACTAACAGAATCTGCCTTGCCATCATGATAATCCTGTGCTCCAGCTATCTTTGAAATTTCATTAAATCTTGGCCCTGTATACTTTGGGTCAGCCATACTTGTAAATGTAAAAGCTACATCATCCGCTGTAAAATCCTCTCCATCCTGCCACTTAACATCATTTCTTAAATGAAAGGTTAAAGTAAGCTGATCATCTGAAAATTCGTATTTTTCTGCAAGCCCTGGTTTAAATTCATTATTTTCATCTAATAAAATCAATGGTGAATATACCAAATTATTTACATTATTATCGTAAGTAGTATTTGATAATAATGGATTAAATAGTCCTTTTGGTGAAGATTCAACTGCATACCTAAGTACAGAACCATCACCAGCGCCTTGCGAAGCTGAAGGTGCATTAGTTGGTATTTCTGCAGAGGTAGATCCACAGCCAGTTAAGAATGATATTGATAACATGGCTAAAAGCATTCCAGCTAATAATTTATTTTTTCTAAAAAACATAATTACTCCCCTTTTTCATTAATTTATAATGTACATACTACTTAAAGAACCTAAATTGCTATGTTTATCTAAGATATTTTTCTCTTGTACAGGCTATATGTAGTTGATTATTTTAAAAATCCAATTCATAGTATTTTTATAGGTTTAGTATATGTCATGGTTGTTTAATTGTCAATAAAATACCAAAATAATTAATATATATTTCTAATTATTACATTTTATAACTACAAATAGCACATAAAATAAATACAGCCAAATCAATGACTGTATTCTATATAATGAATATATAAATAACATAAAAAAGCAGCAACTGGATTAATTTTAGTTGCTGCTTTTAATTTTGCTGGCTGCCTGCAATAAGTGTAGCGTTCTTTTCTAAGCACTGTGAGCATAAACCTTCAAAAACTATGCTTTGCTCTGTAAGATAAAATCCATACTTATTACTGATTCTATTATTAAAAATACTTATAAAATCATCTTTTACATCTATAATGGTTCCACACTCTTTACATATAAAATGATGCTTATGTTCACTTTCACTTGAAACCATCTCATAACGAGCGACATTATCGCCAAAGGTTAATTTTCTCACTATTCCAAATTGATATAGTAATTCTAAAGTCCTATAGACTGTAGCCAGACCAGTATCTGGAATTTTTATTCTAACATAATGATAAATTTCTTCAACACTTAAGTGATTATCTTTATTTTCAAATAAAACTTGTAGTATAATCTTACGTTGACAGGTAAGCGCAATTCCTGCTATTTTTAATTGTTCATATATCCTATCTAAATAACAATTCACAATATCATCTCCTGTATGATTTCATGAATTCATTATAAAATTTCTATTTAAAATTACTTTAAACTAATTATAAAAATTTTATAAAATATTTAATGAATTCTCCTTGCTACTTATAAAATAATTATTTACCTATATATTCATAGTAAGGAAGCCTAATTGAAATCCCCGTCTCATCAAATTCATATTGTGTACCATAAACAGGATTTCTATTATAAACTAAATTAATACCAGTATTATAAAGAGCTTTAGCAACATCTGCTGGATCTTGAAAAACAGAACCTGTCATTACGCCTGTATTAATTAATTCTCTGGCTTCCGGTATGGCATCAACCCCCACAACTGGTATGATCTTAGTATTATCTCCTTTATTATACCCATATTCCTGTAATGCTTTGACTGCACCTATTGCCATAGAATCATTATTGGCAAATATGGCTTCTATCCTATTACCTTGTTGTAAAAACAATGCTTTAACAGCTTCCTCTGCTCCTTTTTCATCCCAGTTGCATGCTCTTAGTGCAAGTTCCTGTGTCTGTATTCCTGAATTATTAACTTTTAAAATAGGATATTCAGTTTCTTTAACCGCCTCTAAGTTGTTTTCCTGTCCCATCAACATAATATACTGTAGTATATTATCTTTATTTCTATCTATTGCAGCCTTATTACTATTCCATAGATTAGTAATAATATTTCCTTGCAATAGCCCTGCTTCTTCTGCTTTTGTTCCTATATAACAGCTTTTATTATAAGATTTAATAGACTCTATAGAAGCAGGTTCCCTATTAAATAGAATTATTGGAATATTAACCTGCTTTACTTTATTAATAACCGACTGTGTACTACGTGTTGTAACTAAATTTACCATAAATAAATCTACATTTCTTCTTCTAACCAGCTCATCAATGCTTGTATTTTGTACTGACTGATCATTTTTACCATCATAGAAAGTAAATTTAATTGCTCCTTCATTTTGTTTTTGGATTTCTTCTAAGTTTTGACGTATTAAAGATATGTAAATATCATCAAAACTATATAATAATACTGCTACATTAATTGGCCTATTTTTGCCAAATATCTGACTAGCATTAGCTGTTATTTCAGTACAAGATATAATTATAAGAAATGTAATAATGGTGTTTTTTAATATATTCTTAGTCATTTTAATATCCCTCCTTTATCAAATCCCTTGATTATCAGCATATGTAAATTTCATCTTTCAATTTATATATTTACTAATCCAATACGATTTTATTATTTATTCCATTAAAGAGGCTTATACTAGGCATTTGATGCCAAATTCATCAAGTATTACAATAAATCATTTACTTTATACCTAACATTTAAAAACAATTTCTTCTTAATAATTTTCTATATATCAAATTACTATTTATTATATCTTTTTATAAGTGCTGTCGTGGAAAATAAACCTTGTACTTCTGCTAAATAAAAAATGAACTAAGATTATCTTAGTTCACTTTTTATATAAAACTATAAATAAGTAACTATTGCTGTATTTGCCATAAAGCTGGTACAGCACTTGGTTCCCAGCCTACTAACGAAGTATGCGCTTGAATACATTTATAAGTATTACCATTATATTGAAACCATCTTTTTTAAGAACTTATTTTTACTCAATACTTCCCTCTCCCTTTTTTATATTTCATTGATTTCCCAAGAATTTCAGTAAATTTAACCTGCATTTATAATATATTCAACCTCTGGTAATTACCAATTAAGTATTTAAATTCTATACATATTTCCATATTACTTCCATAGTTTTCAAGTTTAAAATTCTCATTATGATATCTATCATTTCTTTTTTACTTTCATACTCATATAAACGTTATATTCTCAGGATTCATCATTAGTCTTCTAAACTAAAAGAAGAAGGAAGAGTCTTAATAATTTATAATATCAATAAATTTTTTAACCAAACTTGAAACTTTTTCATTCTTACGTACACAAATAACAATTTCATTTTTAATATTAATATTGTCCACATAAACTCTTGATAATTTTCCCATGTCAACAAATTCCATAGCTGCTATTGACGAGCAAAAATTCACACCGTATCCAGATGCAGAAGCCATAAGAGTTTCATGCAATCCATTGAATTCAATTGCTACTTTAGGCATTCCAATACCATTGACATAGCAAAGGGATTCCAAAAGTACTCTTGCATAACTGCCTTTTTCTCTCATTATAAATGGTTCTAACATAATATCAGCTAAGCTAACCTTCTTATCAGCATACTTATGATCTGTTGAAACCACAAACCATAAATCATCATCCATTATTTTAGTAAAGTTTATTTTATCTACATATTTTATTGCTCCATTTCCTAAAACTGCAATATCAACCTCATATGAAGTAAGCTGGTTAATCGCCTCTTCAGTATTCATAGTACTAACTTCAATATTAACATTTTCATTACTCTGTTTTAATTTTGCTACCCACATAGGTATTAAGAAATTGGTTGAAAGATAATTACCTGCTATTTTTAAAGTACCACTTTTGCCTTGGTTATAATTATCTATAAGCGTTTCTATTCTATTTTCTATTTCAAAAATTGCGTCTGCTTCTTTTACCAGCTGCCTGCCTATTTCACTCAAGCGAATTCCCCTACCTTGTGGTAAAAATAATGTAATACCATTTTCCCTTTCAAACTTTTTAATCTGCGCTGTAATTGCTGGCTGGCTAATTTTCAATTGTTCCGCTGCAACTGTTACACTTCCAATTTTAGCAACCATATAAAATAATCTTAATCCATGTAAATTCATATTTCTCTCCATTCATATATTTTATTTATGAATATAGTAATAACATATATTATACATATATATTTTCCTTTGATATACTCTTCTTATAAATTATTGCCGGCATTTTTATAATAAATATATAGGAGAAGAAAATATGGAAAAAACTATTATATATTTGATTAGACATGGACAAACCGAATGGAATCTAGAAAAGCGAATGCAAGGACATAAAAATTCTCCCCTAACTAAACTTGGTCTAAGCCAAGCACAAAAACTACACGATAGACTTGCTAATGAAAGATTTGACTTAATATATTGCAGCGAAAGCAAGCGTGCTTATGATACTGCTAATATTATTAACGGTAATCGAAATATTCCTATCCATACAGTGACGGAATTTAGAGAAATTCATATGGGAAAATGGGAAGGAATGAAGCAAGAGGACATTATTGATACCTATCCAAAAACGTGGATTAATTTTTGGAACAATCCTCTAATGTATGTTCCTATTGATGGAGGTGAATCTTATCAAGAATTACGGGAGAGAGTTATTCCTAAACTTGAAGCGATCATCAATTCAAATCAAGGTAAAAAAATTATTATCGTAACTCATAGAATTACATTAAGAGTTATTATGTCTTATTTTAAAAATCAAGATATTCGTGATGCTTGCAATAATCCAGATATAGAGCCAGCCAGTCTTTCAAAAGTATGTATTCAAGATGGAATATCCACGATATTATTATATGGCGATATATCTCATTATAATTTTTTATAATTTATTGATATTTAAGTTTATTATGTAAATTTAAATATCATGATATAAATTTGCCACATCACTGACACAATGCCTCACTATAATGAAATTACAAAGTTCATATAACCTTTTTTCATAAATATTTACCCCATTAAATAAATATGCAAAATAAAGGAAAAAACTTAACCATTTAAGCTAAGTCTTTCTTTTATCTGTTATAGTACTTTATTGGGATAATTATAGTCTGTTTTGCTATGATTTTATAACGTTAAATCTTAAATTTTTGAATTATTTCATTAAGTTTTTGAGCAAGCTCTGCTTGGCTCTGAGCAGTTAATGCCACCTGTTCCATTGCTTGCGTAGTTTCATTCATACTCTCTTTTATTGTCTCTGCCTGTTCACTTGATTTTTGTGCTGTCTGTGCCATACCTTGTACAGCCTCACTTACTTGTCCTACTGTTGCTGTAATTTCTTCTGACATAGCTGCAATTTCTTCTGACATTTTACTTACAAAGTCAGAGTCGTTATAGTATTGATCACCAGTTTTTTCGTATGCAACAAATTGAGCATACACATCTTTATTAATAAAATCTAACATATCACTTCCAGTATCAATACTATTCTTAAACGCGTGCTGCACTTTTGCAATGGTTTCTTGAATACTTTTTACTGCACCAGATGATTGTTCAGCAAGTTTTCTAACTTCTTCTGCCACAACTGCAAAGCCTTTCCCTTGCTCTCCAGCCCTAGCAGCTTCTATTGCTGCATTAAGTGCAAGCAAATTAGTCTGTTCTGATATGCCAGCTATTGTATCTGCCATAATTTTAATATTATCTACTACTTCACCTTCTTTAATTGCCCGTTTCATATTTTCCTGTTTTTCAACAAATACTTTATTTGACTCTTGAATAGCTTTTTGGCTATTATCTTTTACCGCCAGAGCTCTTTCTTTAAACTCATTTGAATTATTGCTTCCATCCATAGCTTTTCTTGAAAGCTCATTTATACTTGAATCTACTTCTTGAATTGATGCACTCATCTCTTCTGCCCCTGCACTTGACTCCTGCATATTGCTGGTAATATTATTTACAGCTTCTTCTATACTAATTGATTTTGATGATAATTCTTCTACTGTAGCTGAAAGTTCTTCTGAGGAAGCACTCATGCTTTGAGAATCATCAATGATAGTTTTAATAAGCTCTCTAATATTATCCTGTGCTTTAAATAAGAACTCTGCTGTATTTCCAAATTCGTCTCTTCTTTTAATATTAAATTCATACGACAAATCATAATTTGCAAGTTTCTCACCGAATGACTTGATTATTTGAAGCGGTTTATTTATATCACTTGATAATATTAATCCAATTAAAATTGCTAATATAAGTCCTACAATACTTATTATTATCATTATTGTTCTTGATGTTGCATATATTAAGTTAATATTATTGTTGGCCAATTCCGCATCATCTAAGTTTATCTCTATTAACTTACTTAAACTGTCAATCATCTCATCACTAACTTCGGATATTTGTAAATATTTTTCTTTTGCTTTGCCAAAATCCCCTTGATCTACTGACTTAAGAATATCTTCCCTCAAAGTTCTATAATTCATCAAATAACTATTGAATGTATCAAATACTTTATTTTCATCATCGCTTCTAGATAAACTCTCATATTCGCTTATATATTTATTATCTTCATCTGTATTGCTTTGAATATCTTTTTCTAAGTCACTTTTCTTAGATAAATCTTCTACATATATTAGCTGAAGCATATCACTTTTGACTTCACCTAAATTTTCTTTCATATCTGTTAATACATATACAACTCTAAGATTTTGCTTATACATCTTTCCTGCATTACTTCCCACATTCTTGAGTGACACTATGCCGACCACTCCCACAACACTAATCAAAAATGCAACAATCAAAAATGCACTAATCAATTTAACCTTTACTCTTACATTCTTTAAAAACCCCATTAATCATACCTTCCTTCCCACTTTTGTAATTATATAATTCATTAAATAATATAATTATTTTGTCTAATTATATTATAACTTAGGTTACAATTAATTCAAATATTACATTTTACACTGACATATATATGAATATTTGTAATAATACTAATACTGTTTTATAGAATATATACATTTAAATTAAAAATATACGAAAAAATAATTATCCTATATGAATTTTGATTAGACAAAATATAATGACTAATTATTTCTCTTTTTACGTACATATCTTACCTATTCAGGCTTTATTTTTGGTTTTCTCTTTAAAGAAAATAAGATTTTACCAACTCTCTTTTAAACAAGTTTAATTATTTTCCAAGCTAAAGCTGATTCATATGAAAATATATTCTACCTAGGATTTATTTAGTATCTAGCTCTAGCTAGTATACTCTTTAAAAGGTAATCGGATGATTCTTCCACTTTCATCACACTTGTATTCTTGTGAGCAATCAAAACGTGTTCCACCAACTAAGTGCATTATAACCTTAAAAAATGCTTCTGCCATAACATCAGGATCTTGCAAAACAGTACCTGTCATATATCCATTTTTTATAAGATTTAATGATTCTGGTATTGCATCAATTCCAACAACTGGTATAGTCCTTGTATTATCATCTTTATTATATCCAAACTTTTGTAGTGCTTTTACTGAACCTACAGCCATAGTATCATTATTAGCAATTACAACTTCAATTTTATTGCCATACTGCACCAGCAAACCTTCCATCGCTTCTCTTGCTAAGCTTTCCTCCCAATTGCAAAATACTGAGGCAAGCTGCTCAACTTTTGTTCCCTCATCTTTAATTGTCATAATAGAGTATTTAGTTCTATCATTTGTTCCTGTATTATTCATCCCACCTTGCAATATCACATATTGCATTATTTCATCTTTATTTATGTCTATAGCATTTTTATTTTTATTCCATATATTAGCCAGCATTTGTCCTTGAAGCCTTCCTGCCTGTTCTGAATCAGGTAACACATAATATGCCTTATCATAGGATTTAACAACATTTTCATCTACCTTAAGTATTCGTTTGCTTGCAAAAATCACCGGAATATTTTTATTTTTGATTCGATCAATAACTTCCTTTGGATCATTCACTAAATCCACTAAACTTAATATAAGAACATCAATCTCCTCACTTTCTAATAGTGAATCAAGATTTTGATTTTGTATGTCTTCATTATTTTTACTATCATAAAAATTAAATTTAATTTTTCCTTTATTTTTATTCTCCAGGTTTTCTAATCTTTCTTTTAATTGAACAACATAAGGATCATCAAATCGATAAAAGACTACTCCTACATTAATTAAGCCTGCTAAATTAGGTGCCGCCCTATTACTAGTAACAGCCTCTAATAGTGTTATACTTACCATAATTATAACTACAATACTTATTGTCACTTTTTTTAATAATTTCATCATTAAACCTCCTGTAGTACTCTATAATTATAGGATTGTGTTTTAAAAATAAAATTATTCTTATAAAAATAGGAATATTTAAAACTCTATATTGCTTTAAATATTCCTTCTCTTCACATGTTTATAATATATATTACAATGTATAATTGATAATTATGGTTTAAATCCTTACAGCATTTCTTCAATTTATCAATATATATTTTTGCTTACATATTATATAAATTTTTAACTAAGCTACAGCTTAGTTTCACAGTAACATAAATATTTAAGTCTCTCTATCTTAAAGTTTGATTTAGCTAGGATTTCTGGCCAGCACTTAACCATTTCATAAGCTTTATTCTTCTTTTCCTGTGACAGACTGCTCCAGTTAACTAAATCAGGAATCTCTTTATTTTCATTGTCTTTAGCGCTACTGCATTTCCAGCCTATTTTCTTTCTGTACTCATACCAATAATTATGCTCATTTTCTGCTAATATCTCTATTTCTTTTTGCGTAAATTCTAAAACTTCTAATTCTCCATTTACAGAAACAACATCATAATTTATTTTTAGCAAAGAATTAGGTATATGTTTAGCCTGATCTCTATAATAGTTCTTAACTTCTTCACTTAATTTACTCCATGTACTCATAAACTTCTCATCAGCATGCTTGTTTGCTTCATTTAAGAATACGTCTTTTTGATGAATAGCTGCTGCAAGCGCTTCAATTTTCTCACTATAAAATGCATCATGCATTAAATGACGTAAAAACTGCTCTTCATCAACATGCAGCTTTAATTGTTCTTTTGAAGGTAAATCCGATTGCTCCCACTTTTTTGCATCGGTTAACATGCTCATTTCAAGTATAGCTTCCATAGATCTCGATTCATGTTTATATCTTTTAATTTTAAGCAAGGCTCTCAGTACTCCGTTATCAATTTGGGCTTCTCCATTTTCATTTATAAGATGAGGTACTTTTCTTTCTAATAAAGATCTAAGCAACATTGCCCTTCTTATCATAAATAAATGATCCCATTTATCATCAGTTTGATTAGGTCCTAAGATATTTACATATCCTCTCAAGCGGCTTATAAAATCTGGTCCCTTAGCTCCTTTAAATTCAATCAAAAATCTCTTTTGTTCCTCTTCATCTTTGATATCTTCTCCGCTGAAATCCTTAAAGGTGCTGCTTGTTCCTCCAGCAAATACAAAGATAGCTTTTCCTATTGGATGAACAGAATCTCCCACTCTAAATACACCATCCTGCATTGGCGCTAAGAAATATTTTAACCATCCTAATTTCTCACCAAGTGCAGAATCAAACTCATCAAAAAATACCAATGGTATTTTACCTTCTAATACAACATCTCTCACCTTATGAAAGGCATTAGCTAGATCTAGTGATGAGCTAAACTGAGACAGATTGAAATCTAATTTTTTAATTAGATTTGACGCAATGCTATTAGCAATTTCTACTATACCAAATGATTTTCCAGAACCCGGTGTACCAAATACAGCTATAGAAAGAGGACGAACTGTATTTTTTGTAGATATATATTCCAGCATGAGATTTTTAATGCTTCTATAACTTTCTATTTCAGCTTTATCAACTGTAGCTAAATTTCCAAATCGCGCTATAGGTATAGTGTTAAGTGCATTCTTTACACCATTTTTCACTATATCATAAGCTATCTCTGCCAGGTTTGTGGAACTCTTGTCCTTTAATATATACCAACAAGCACGGCAATCAGCATTATTTCTATTAGGAACTTTTACATCCTGCACGTAATCTTCTCTTACAAAATCCTTCTCATCTTCAGTAAATATCAAAGGATTAGGAAAGCTTGATCTTTGAGGATCTTCACCAAATCCATAAATAAAATACTTTTGAGCTAAAACAATTCCTTTGCTTATACCTCTGCTTATTGATTCTTTTAATTCCTCATCCTCTTCCTTTCCAGAAACAATTGCACTTGCAAGCCCAGAAACAAAGCATGAAGTAAGCCCATACATTTTACCCTGATAATCTTTAATAAATCCACCTTCAAATTCATAAGGCAAAAAATATAATTTAGTTTCAGCTGCACCTTCATTTCTATAATATATAGTCCCTTCAAGTCCAAAGGGAATTATAAGATGACGGCAGTTTGCTAAAAATGTAAGATTAGGATTATTATTAATCTGCCAGATGAAATCCTGAGCTGTCTTTTCCCAGGAAAGACTCTTACTTATATTCACTCCCTTTGAACGCAGGTCATCACTATTTATAATAACTATTGTATTTTCATTATGATGCTTTTGTAAGTGTTGCCAAAGCTCATTTGAGTCTATTGGATTATTAGTCTTATACAATATTATTGGTGCTGTATTATTTTCTTTTAGAGCCAAGGGCCAAAACTCCTTATTGGAATTAAATCCATTATTTTCATCATCTAATACAATCATATCAACATCTGGATCATCATCTATAATTGGGAGTGATTTAGGCATTCCTGATACAGGTCCTGTGAAACCCATAAAACGACTGACTCTATAAACCTTCTTCTTATCACTTTTATTAAACATCGGAAAAAGCTCTAGTTCTAAAGTAGAATTAAGAAATTCTCCTGGCAAAATTAATTCTATATCATGTAATTCGGGTGAAAGTACAGTAGCTTTCGTTGCTAAAGATATAAACTTAGCTAAGAGCAGCCCCTCTCCATTTTTTAATGTACTATGCATATTGGGATAGCCTTGCCAATTCATTCCTTCATTATTTTCTGGATGGGTTATCCATTGCAATAAATCTACACTAATATCACCTGACACAACAATTTTTGTATTCTTATTCTCCATAATTTACACCTCCTAATGCTAAAATCTTACTATTAATATACATTTCCCATTATTAATTTGTTATAAACACTATATATATTCCAATTGACAATGACTTATGAAATCATTGCAAAACTCTCCTTATAGTTCTTCAAGCTATCTAAAATCAATTTTCTATGATACTATGATATTAATAAAATTCTTCTTTATCAAGAACGCACTTTTTTGTCATACAGTGACAAAAAAGTCACTAATGCAAGTGTGAGGTAGTTAAAATGATTCAAATATCAAATAATCATGAAGAATGCTATATGAAAGAAAAATGTGCTAAATATGAAAAATGCCCAATGGTTTTGGTTCAAAATATAGTTTCTGGGAAATGGAAAATATTAATTTTATGGTACTTAAGTTATAGTACGCTTAGATTCAGTGACCTTCAGAGAAAATTACCTAATGTTTCTCAAAAAGTGTTATCAAGGCAATTAAGAAGTATGGAAGAGGATAACATTATACATAGAGAGGTATATGCTGTTGTTCCACCTAAAGTTGAATATAGCTTAACAGAGGTTGGCAAGAAATTAATTCCTATTTTAGAGATGATGCATACCTTTGGAGCTGAATACTTAGAAGAAGGACTTGATAAATAATTAACTATAGATCCGCATAAGATTTTTTATTTATCTAGTGTAATTTGCCACCATCCTGACACATTAACTAATTATAATAAAATCATAAAGTTAATAATAATTTTTTCATAAATATTTACCCCATTAAATAAATATTTCAATAAAGAGTATCACTCATTTCCTCTTTTGATGTGTTACTCTTTATTTATTAAAAAGATTCTATAAGATGAGATATGGGGACTTATTTTATTTTTTCAAATATTGCCAGTGTCTGAATATTTTCAATATAATATGTGTAATTATCCAAGTTATCCTCAAGGTTCATCTCATTGATCCAGTCAATGTATCCTTTGTATAGTTTCAATGCAAGCTCATCATTATAGGTCAATGCGATCCCTCCTTTTACATATATTACATTATATAACATTAATTTATACATTTTCTACACTATTTAAATTTCTTTTTCATTATTAAAACACAAATTATCAAATCTAACACCGCCCCCTTAGACTATTATCTTAACAGCCCAAGGCGAAAAACGGACAACTATCGGACATACACTTATTTAAGTTAATTTCATAATTTCTTTTAAATATTTCTTATTTAATAATCTGACCATCCTATTTATATTTCCATGCCTAATACAGTTAAATTGTTTTTAACTACATTCTTGCAGTCCAACGATATAAAAAATGATATAAAATCTTTTTTAAATAATTCCTCAGATTCAATATTCATAAAAATTCCCCCTCGCTTAATATTCTATATAAAAACAGCCATCATCTAAAACATAAATACTTCCAGTTAAATTATAATCACTCGATCTGCATCTTCCACCATATCAACAATTATAGCACTTTTTACATTTGCCTAAATTTTATCAAATGTTATGTAAACAATTTTTAACTTTTTTATTCTCTCTACATATTTAATTAGACGTTCCTTCTATGAAAAATTAAAATACTCTTACCATGTTTTGTAGGTAAGAGTTTTCATCATAATAATATATATTTCAAAGCAGCATTTGATACTTCAATGTATATAGCTAATATAGCAATAGCACAAGACAATAAGTTACGTGAATTGCTATTGCTATGATTTCCTTCATTGTTTCCCAGTAACGCGAAAAACATATTACTGTTTACCCATGTCGTGCATTTTTGTCGGAATGCAGGCAACCATCGCCAGCAAGGCAATGACCATCGCAACGAAAAATGTGATATGCAGGGCAAAAGTAAACGATTGGCTTTCAATAGCTTGAGCACTCAGCTCTTGTGCTGTTGCATTCTGTTTTCCCAAAGCTTGTAATGTTGTGAACAAGGCTCCTGATACGGTTACGCCCAGAATCATACCAATGTTTTTCATGGTGGAAAGTGTGCCTGATGTTACCCCTCTGTCCGCGTCGGGAACGCTTCCTAGAACAGCACTGTTGTTGGGCGTTTGAAACATACCATACCCAATCCCGATCAGAGCTACCACAAAGATCAGATAAGGCAACCCAGTATTCTGTCCAAGAAAGCCCATCAGCAATAAAGCGGCACCCATAATCCCCATGCCAGCAATACAAAGTCCACGGCTGCCGATTCGGTCGGATAGAGAACCGCTGATCGGAGCCGCAACCATAAAGGCGAGAGGCATAGGCAAATACAAAAGGCCGGTTTGAACCGTAGCAAAGTGCCGAAAAGTTTCAAGATAGAACGGCAAAAGAAAGATAAAAATGTACATAGCTGTAAAATTAAGCATTGCCGCTATTCCATTGTAAACAAATATTCGGCTGCGAAACAGGGTGATGCGCAAAATAGGGTTCGACTGTTTGCGTTCATAAAGCACGAATAGAAAACAAAGTATGACTCCAGCAGCCAACAATCCGATAAACAATCCAGTAGACATATAGGATTCTCCTACCGTATCAAGCGGGATTAAAATCAGCCACAGAGACAAAATAAACAAAGCTCCGCCTTTCCAGTCAAACAGTGCATTTGTTGTCTGTGGCTCGTCCTTTTCAATGTTGCGAACAGCCAAAAAGATAGCAATCAAGCCCACTGGAACATTGACAAAAAAGATGCTATTCCAGCCGAATGCAGCAGTCAATATGCCACCAAGAAGCGGACCGAGACAAAGGGCTATGGCAATGGAGACAGCTGTCACGCTAAGTGCTTTGCCGCGGTCTTTCTCCTCGGCAGCATGAGTGGAAATTGCCGGCCCAGATGAAATTATCATGGCTCCTCCTACTGCTTGTGTGATACGCCCAAAAATCAATATGTATATATTTCCAGATAGGCCACATATCAACGAGCCCACCGTAAACATCGACAGCCCTGTTACAAAAATCCGTTTTCGCCCAAAGGCATCCGCCAGTTTTCCGCATAGCAATAACATACTACTGATAGTAATGAGGTATGCAGTAACCACCCATTCGGTCAATGTAAGAGAAATGTTAAAATCTTTTTGAATTACCGGTAATGACACGTTTACTATGCTGTTGTCGATTTGGCTCATAAAACTGCCCAACGCAACGGTAATCAAAATGTTTCGTAGTTTTGTACGTGAAGTATGTTTCATAGGTACCACTCTCCTTTCCAAGATAAGGATGTTAAAATACGAGAAATTTCTCACATTTATAATAAGCCGCAAGTTCATCGTTGTCAATAGTATGCGAGGAATTCCTCACATATTATTGACAAGTATTCTGTCGGAGAATATAATGACGATAAAAGGAGTGATCGTATGAGTGAAGCAAGACCTATCCGCAGACCTAGGCAGTCCAGAGGAATCGCATCTCGGTCAAAAATCGTTGATGCTGCCTTTAAAATATTTCAGGAAAAGGGATATTACGGCACCAACACCGAAGACATTGCAAAAGCCGCTAATGTTTCCATTGGATGCCTGTATTCATACTTCAAGGATCGTGACGATTTGTTCCATGAGATACTTAACCAGAGGAATCAGATTTTCCTTCAACTGCTTCCTTCCGAATCAGTCACGATAAAATCAAAAGAAGATATCCGCGAGTGGTTGAAAAAGCAGATAGTCCGAGTAGCCGAATTTCAAAAGAGTTATCAACGCATCTATACAGACGTTCGTTCCCTTTCTTATTCTTCCACTGTGATTTCACATATTCTTACGGAGCAGCGAAACCATCGTCTCCATGTAGCAATGGAGTTTTTCAATACGCATAAACAAATTCTTAAAGTGGAAGATATAGAAGCGGCTGCGATTCTGTTCTGTAATCTTATTTCTGTCACCACAGAACAAATTGCATTCCGGGAAAACGATATCTCGGAAGATCGGATTTTGCAGGCTGGAGTTGATGCCTTGATGGCGTATCTGTTTGATTTCACGTAACAGCAGCCATATAAAAGTTTTTTTGTGTAAATCCATCAGTAAAAGTTGGCATGATAACGCAGTTACTTGGATTAACTAATGAATTCGTTAATTGGATAAGTAATTTAAATCTGCTGGATTTATACTGGTAGGAATATCTATAGTAGTACAACTTTTTGAATAAGAAAAGGCTTAACCGTTGCAGTTAAGCCTTTCTTTTTTTGTACATTTGTACTCCCAGCGGGAAAAACTTTAATATTTTTATAAATTCTTTTACAAATATAATTTTATGTAAAGCGCCTATCTTCAAAACTTAGCAAAAAGATATTGTATCTACAAAATAGCTTATACATTTATATGTGTTTATAAAATGTCGGTATTTTGTCGGTTATTTTATTGAACCATAAATACACTTTCTAACATATACAATGTCCCTCTTCTTTCTTCATAATTTGGGGCAAAAAGATGCACTATTCATTTAGAATAATGTGTTATATATATTACTAATTAAGTTATTATTTTTTTTAATTCAGAACACTATAATAATCTGAAACTGGTCTTATTCCAACTGCAGCCTCTAATGTTGCAATTAGATTTTCATCTCTCTCTCTTTTATCAGTGGTAACAAATTCTCTTATAGATTCTTTATCAGAATTGATAAAAATTAAATTCCTTATTTCTTGCATTTCCATTTTTAGTTCTAAATCTTTATTATGTATATTTAAGAGTTCAGCAAGTTCCTCTTCATTTATCAATAAGTCAAGTTTAAAAATAGCTGATAAAAAATTTCTTTTTCCACCACTTTTCAAATAGCAAGGTTTCAGTTTTTTTACAATTTCTTTATTTTCTATCTGTATTCCTAGCTCTTCTAAAATTTCTTTTTTTATGTTATGCTCCAAATTTAAAAATTCCCCGCTAATATCCTCTTTATCAATTCCACCACCAATAAATTGTAATTTGAAAGGAAAAGCTGTGCATTCGTTCATTTCTCCAATAGCAAACTTATTATCAATAGTTTCAATCAGTACAGAAGTGTGGATAATTCTACAATCATCATCTTCATAATTATTTTTATGCATTGTATATAAAAAATGTGCATAGTTAGTTAATCCAACGTAAATATGTATTTCACTTCCATTAATCTTTATTTTATAAATTGTAAATACATCACCATTAAAAAGTTTTTTCCCGGTGTTTAAAAGGCTTTCCCAATGACTTTGGACTCTTTTACTATATTCTTTTGCTAGGGATATTTTTTTATTTGTGTAATGTACTTTTACATTATCATCGAACTTTAACATATTAATTTCTTTCATAAATTATAATTCCCTCCACAATTGTTTTTCAAGATATAATCTACTATTTAGAAGTAATTATAACATAAATTGTAAATATAATATTGTTCAGCTTTTAAGGAATGTAATTCATATTAATTACTACATCAAATCTACATACTTATATATTTCTAAAAATTCATTTATGGAATTTAAAGCAAATAAGTGGGGGCATGTGGTGTAAATCAAAGCTTTCTATTAAATTTTACATAGTAGGGGAATATAAATTCACCTCTTTTTTATTCATCCATGAATTACGCACTAAAAAAATCATAAATTTATTCTATAGAATAATACGATTTTACAATTTGCTATTTATTTTTAGTGATTTATAATTTAAGAATGTGTGAAATAAACAATTAATATCCTAACTGTTTTCCTACGATAATTACTTTTATTCTATTTTGTATAAATTGCCCTTTAATTATTGTAAAGTCATTACATATTCTATTTGGACTTTTACAATCTACACAATATCCTAAAGTAGTACATGGAGTGTTTTTCCCTAATCTTTTTGCGTCAATTGGAGCCGAGTAATTTCTGACTCTTTTTTCTGCTTCTTCTATATTCTTAACAATCTTATTTATACCAGTTACTAAGATAACTTGCTTAGGTCCATAAATCATTGGTGCAACTCTACTTCCATTTCCATCAATATTATAAATCTCTCCCTCTTCAGTTAATGCATTTGTGCTACATATAAAAGTGTCAGCAGAAAAGTTTTTAATATATATTTGTTTTTTTTCTTCACTTGTAATTCCTTCTTTGTATTTATCTAAAAAAGTGTAGTTCCCTTTACGAAGAAAATCTATAGCTCTCGTTTCAAAAAGTGTAATTGAATCGCCTACACCCACTACAGAATTTTCATCTATAAGTTCTTTTAAAAGTTTTATTAGTTCAACTTCATCTTTGACAAAAAATCCTGCCATATTGCGTTTTCTTAAATTATTAATAGTTCTCTCAATTTGTTTTTCTAAAAACCACAAAACATCATTATCCATCTGAACATATATCCTTTCTATTTAATTGCTCTTTGCCTCTTATACTAATTGAATTATCTATCAAATTATAAATTTCAATATCTTCATAATAAGTAGATACAAAACCATCTAAATCATGATTATTATAAAAGCCTAATTGCTTTTGAACTAGTTCTTCTATATTAATCCTATTTTATCCTCACTTTTATTTATATATTAATTTTGCGTGCTAATTGCAAACTTATCAATTATTATATCATATTTAATTAATACCGCATTATTCAATTATCAAAGAACACTTTTATAATTTATTACGTCAAATCTACATACTGTGCAGATTACAATAAAATTTATCTTCACATATTAAAAACAATGATAGGAGAACAGAACCTATCATAGCAATAACTTTCGTTGTCATTTCTTTGTTACTTTCTGTTATTGTACAACACCCTAACGTTTTAGGCCTTGCACTCTAAATTTAAGTTGACATTCCTATCTCATAAGCATATAATTTTTATGTAAGTATAAACATGTAAATATATACACGTTTGTACTTACATATATATTTAAATATACATCTAGGAGTGATTTATAGTGAAAGATTTAAACGAATTTTTTGGAAGTCATTTTATTTATACTTACGAAAATGGCTGGGAATATGAATTTTATATTAAAAATGAAGATACTCTCGATTATCGTATCCATAGTGGAATGGTAGCAGGACGCTGGGTCCGTGATCAAAAAGTAGATGTTGTAAAAATTGCAGATGGAGTCTATAAAGTTTCATGGACTGAACCAACTGGTACAGATGTTTCTCTAAATTTTATGCCGAATGATAAACGTATGCATGGTGTTATTTTCTTCCCTAAATGGGTTCATGAACATCCTGAAATTACAGTTTGCTACCAAAATGACTTTATTGACCTAATGCACGAATCTCGTTTAAAATATGAGACTTATCCAAAGTATGTTGTTCCAGAGTTTGCCAACATCACTTATTTTAAAAATGAGGGAATAAATAATGAGAAAGTTATATCTCAAGCACCTTATGAAGGTATGACAGATGATATTCGTTCTGGAAAATTGACTTTTTAAATAAGTAAAAGTATATATATCCATAAAATAAACAAAACGTTATTCTTAAAGAGGATAGCGTTTTGTTTATATAGATAGAGAACTATCTATATGCTATGATTAATTCATAATAAATTCTTATATTTGTCTGCTATTTTTATTTATCCGATGTCTAGTCTAGCCACTTTAACACTCCAATCTTCTATTAAAGTGGGAGATAACAGTGACACGACCCTAGATAAGTTCAACTAAAATTCAGATGGAGATCAAACTCCACCTGAATCAAGTTTCACTTGATGTTATTAGCTTCAAAATTCTCCTAAACAGGTGCATTTTTATTTTCTCCTTGAATTAAGTTTAATTCATTCATCTTTTTTATCTCACGATATATAAAAATTAAAGATATCATTGCAGCAAGAAAATCAGCTAATGGAACAGATACAAAAATACCAGTGACTTTAAGAAATATTGGGATTATTAACATTAATGGTATCAAAAATAAGAATGGTTTCATTATTGATAAAAATAATGCAGGCTTAGGTTTGCCAATATACTGAAAAAAACTTGAAGCAATTACTTGAACGCCTACTAAAGGACTCATAAATATCATTACTCTTAAAATAGGAACCGTCAATGCTACTAATTCATTATCAGATGTAAAAACACCCGCTATTTTATTTGTAAAACTAATAATTATAACTAAAAATCCCAATGAAATTAAAACTGATGCTAAAATTGCAAGCTTTAAGCTTTGTTTTACTCTATCGAATTTTTTAGCACCATAATTAAATCCTATAATAGGCTGAAGAGCCTGTCTAATTCCATACATAGTAATGGTAATAAACCCGAATACACGATTATATATACCAATTGCAGAAACATATAAGTCAGATCCTCCATAAATTTTTAATGAATTATTTAATACTATGGCTAGAATTCCATAAGCCAGTTGAGTCATAAACGTAGATAATCCTAGGGAAATCGCTTCCTTTAATAACTTTATATTAATTGTTAAATTTTTAACTTTTACCCCTAAAATTTTACTATTAAAACAGATGTATACTAGTAAAAATATGAAACATATTATTTGCGAAATGTCTGTAGCAATGGCAGCTCCTTTTATCCCATATTGAAGTCTTGTAATCAATATATAATCTAACGGAATATTAATTACAGGTCCTATTATCATGCTTATCATAGCAATATTAGCATGTCCTTCTGATTGTATGATGCTATTGCTAATAATACTAAAAACAAAAAAAACACTACAATATAAAGTAATTCTAAAGAATGTTACAGCATAGGGTAGTATATTTTCCAAGGAACCAAAAATATATAACATGGGTCTGATGAAAACTAGTCCTACAACCATAATTAAAATTCCTAATAGAATAGAGGATGTTAATGCAGTACCCACAGCCTTTTCTGCTCTTAGTTTATTTCCAGCTCCAAGACTTCTGGAAGTTATAGAAGCAATTCCAACTCCAATCATTTGAGAAAGGGCCAGTATTATTTGTTGAATAGGAAAAACTATAGTTAAAGCTGCAATTCCTAAGCTACCATTAGGCTGATTACCTATAAAAATTGCATCAATAATATTATATAATACATTAGCTAAAAATACACTTATGGCAGGGAGAGAAAACTTAAAGAGTAATCTTTTGATACTACCTTCCAAAATAAAATTTTCAAGTTCAGTCATATTATTACCTCCAAAAAGTTTATATTGAATTATATATTTATAATATATTGTTAATTATAAATTCCTATAATAAAGTATTGTGCTAGTTGATTCATCGTATTGAAAATAGTTGCTTTTTTATGATAGAACTTTCTGCCTTGTAAAAATTTAAGTCATTCTTTTCAACTATATTGTATCTAATTAAATCAATACCTACCATATTATATATACTATAGTAATTGTTTCCATTGTAATTCGTTGTGAAATTTTTGTCAAGCTCGCATTCACTTATAATAGAGTTCACCGTATCAGTATCAAGTAATAACGCTATTGGGTTATCAACTATATTTTCATTATTAATATAAATAAAATATATCAGACTATATCCTTACAAATATAGTCCTATACAAATCAAGTATTTTAGCCACTTTACTGATAATCACATATATCTATAAACTGCCTTGTACGTTTAAATATATTTTGAAAATGTCGGTATTTTGTCAGTATCTTCTTCCATATTTAAATTTAATTATTATGACCTAAAGTGTAGTTTTCGAATACTTTTTCAAACCATTTAATACAATATAAATAAGTTCAAATCATACTTAATTATATTTTGTTTAATATTGGTCATAATATAAATAAGAAAAGCTTAATAGTTAGAGTGCTAAATTAGAGTAAAAACACCTAAATTCCTATAGATAATCTTAACAAACTCAAAGATATCTCTTAATCTAATATTTATATTAACCCCTTATTTTACTCACTTAAATACTACTCGGAAATAAAATATATATAATTATAGTTGTTTATATTTTATGATACAATACAAATAGAAAAGCTTAGTACTGCTAATACTAAGCTAATCCTAGAACGTTTTTTAGTTTTAGGGCTATTAGATTACGAACGCTTATTTGTCAGATGGGGCGTTCTTTTCTGTTGTCTTAAAATTTATTTTAAAACCTTTTATGCCAGTTTCAAGACTAAAATCACAGTTCTTGGAACTGCTTCTCAAAGCTCTATTAACTAATATCACTAAAATTAATGTTACTGATACTATCAAAACACAAATTATCAAATCCAATACCACCTCCTTAAACCATTATTTCTAACAGCCAAAGGTGGGTAAACATTCAAAAACCATCGCACCCATCTTTACGGAACATAGGATTATTATAATATTATTGAATTGTAATTTAAATAATTATTTACTTTTCATACAATAAGGAAATCAACGAGCAGCTACCTCAATTTATTATACATGGATTACGGCATACACATGCTGCTATATTATTGCTTAAAGGTGAAAATATAAAAGTCATATCTGAAAGGCTCGGTCATAAATCAACTCAAATAACATGGGATACTTATAGTCAAGTTTTACCTTCAATGAAAAAGCAAACAGCCGACCTATTAAATAATATTTTTAATGATCTATATATTTTTTTACTCAAAAATGTCGGTTAAATATCGGTATTTTGAGTACAATAAAAGCTACAACCGTTCATATAACTAAGTTGTAGCTTTTATATGGTACTCCCAGCGAGAATCGAACTCACATCTATCCCTTAGGAGGGGATTGTTCTATCCATTTAACTATAGGAGCATATATCAAAAAATTTAAACATATTTATTTCGTACCTTTAAATTTTATTATAATTATGTGTCATTGTCAAACTAATAATTTATATTTCTTTCCTACTTAAGTAAACTTATCAAATAAAATCAAAAGTTTAATCGCCAAATCTTCATGATTTGGCGACTTTTAAGACACATGAAAATAAATATTAGTTAAAGGATGCGTTATATATTAAAGTTAGAAATCATATTCAAAATATTCCTCCATAAAGCTCTCAAGCTGCTGCTGAAGATTTACTTTTTCCTCATACAAGTTATTTATCTTTTCATAATCATCACAATTCTCATTAATTTCTGCTTCTAAGACTTTTAGCTTTTCTTCTAATTCTTCTATCTGCTTTTCTAATCTTTGCTTTTTAAACTCATTATTATTTGACTTTGTTGTTTTAACTGCTTTTTCTTTTTGTTTTTTTATAATTTTATTACCAGCATCAGTATTTCTTAGAGCTTCTCCTGATGCCTTAAGCTCAGCTGATTTTTCCTTATAATACTCATAATTACCGGCATATGATACTAGAGAACTGTTCTTTAACTCTACAACTCTGTCTGCTATATTATTTATAAAATATCTATCATGAGAGATAAAGAAAAGTGTACCGGTAAAATCTTTTAAAACTCCCTCAAGCTCTTCTCTCGAATCTATATCCAAATGATTTGTTGGTTCATCTAAAATCAAAAGATTTATCTCATTGTACATGAGCATTGCTAACTTAAGTCTGCTCCGTTCCCCTCCTGAAAGAGAACCAACCCTTTTAAATACCATTTCCCCAAAAAACATGTATTTTGCAAGGTACTCTCTCGCCTTTCCTTCTGTTATTGTTATTCCGTCTCTGAAGCTTTCCAATATGCTCTTGTTTTCATCTTTAAAGCTTATATTTTGCGGTAAATATCCAAGCTTTATGCCGCTTCCTAAAGCAGCTGTTCCATTATCTGCTCTTAAGTCTCCAAGTAATATCTTTATCAAAGTAGACTTTCCACAGCCATTTGCGCCTATTAAAGCTACCCTTTCTTTATTTCTAATTAGTAAATCTATTTTATTAAATAGAGCTCTTTTACCATAACTCTTACTTAATTCCTTGATTATGACCACATTATCTCCTGATCTTTCTCCAATATTAGTATGAATATTCATACTGGATCTTTCCAAAACTGGCTTATCTACTCTTTGAAGCTTATCTAAAAACTTCTGCATATTTGCAGCTCTTTTAAAGAATTTTTCGTTATCTCCTCTCATTCCCCAATCTCTAAGCTGAGCTATGGACTTTTCAATCTCTTTTATCTTCTTTTGCTGGCTTAAAAACGCCTCCATTTGAAGCTTAAGCTGTCTCTCTTTTTCATTAACATATGCTGTATAGTTTCCCTCGTAGCTTGTAGATACCATATCCTCTATCTCTATTATCCTTGTAACCACATTATCTAGAAAATATCTGTCATGAGATACTATCATAACTATACCTTTATATTCTTTAAGATAAGCTTCAAGCCATTCCATAGTTTCTAAATCCAAGTGATTAGATGGTTCATCTAAAAGCAGTATATCTGGATTTTTAAGAAGTATTTTTCCTAAAATCACTGTGGTTTTTTCTCCTCCGCTAAGTTCAGAGAATAGTTTATTTTTAAACTCTTCATTAATTTTAAGTCCCACACAAACCTTGCTTAACTTTTCTTCTTTTTCATACCCTCCAAGGCTTTCATAAGCCATCTGAACTTTTGAATAACAATTCAAAAGCTTTTCCATATCTTCTTCATTGTTATCTGCTAATTGCTTTTCCAAAACTTCCATCTCTTTTTGCAATCTATCTATATTTTCAAAAGCTGTGTTTAGCACATCAATTGTTTTAAAGTTTTTAGGGTATACCGGCATCTGCTCAAGGTATCCAAGAGTTGAGTTCTTTTTAATTGATATTGTGCCTTTCTCATAACCTTCAACCCCCATTATTATTTTTAAAAGAGTACTCTTTCCACATCCATTTCCTCCTACAATCCCAACCTTTTCACCTGTCTGAATATCAAAGGTCACATTCTCTAAAACCATATTTGCCCCATAATATTTTTGTAATTTATTCAAAGCTAATTCTATCATTTTCATTTCCCCCAGTTTCTTTTAATTTTTCCTCTATATTCTTGTGCTTGTTAATCTTTAATAGCAATAATATCATTACTGGTATATATAAAAGCCCTATAAGCTCAAAGGTTACTGAAAATCCAATCTTTTCTGCTAAAAGACCAAAGAGCGGAAATACACCTATCATAAAAATGCTGAAGCTAAAGCTGTCAAAAGACAGTATTGTTGCCCTATATTCCGATGGTATCCTTGAGTTTATATAAGTACTGAGTACAGTAAAAGCTAATCCTCCTGTTGTTGAAGTCAGTAGAAAGAAAACTATGGCTGACTCCTTACTTAAGCCTAAGCCTAGCAGAGATATTATATTTGCTATCGATATGCTTATTAACGTTCCTCTTAAGCTTAATTTATTCTCAACCTTGTATGCGTATTTTGAGCTTACTGCCTCGAGCAGACTACTTACTGCACATATTACCGCAATCATGGTTTTTGAATAGCTCATATCTGAGAAATACTGCTGACTATAGAAAAACACAGTAGTTTGAAGACTTCCTGCTAATGCTGAAAATAATATTAAATACAATACTATCTTTCTTTTCTTAAGTACTCTCATACTAGTATTCAATTGATTTATTATTAAACTTCCTTGAATTTCTTCTTTATCATCCTTATGAACTTGTGGTTCATTGAAATTGTAGGCAGCTATTAATGCAGCAATTTGCACAATTGTTCCTAGTATATACGCATATAAGAACCTTACATCAGACAAAATTCCTCCAAATAAAACCGCTATTCCCTGGGAAATACACATAATGAAAGATAGATTTCCCCACAATACTTTATACTTTTCTTCTTCCCCAAGTTCTTTAAGACTGTCATAAATCAAAGCTTCTCCAGCTCCAGAATTTAAGTTCATTGCTGCAGCACTTAAGACAAAGGAAGCTGCAAAGCCTAAAAAGCTATTTGACATAATCATTAGAATACATGAAATTATGCTTACAAACCTCCCTAAGACTACACTGAACTTCTTTCCATACAAATCTGCAATAACCCCTGTAGGCAGCTCAAATAACACTGATGTTATATGATAAATTGATTCTAAGACTCCTATCTCAATTAACGACATGCCCTTGAAGCCTAAATATAAGACCCATATGGCTGAAGTGATGTTCAATTGTAATAAAAAATTATATATATAACTGACTTTTATATTTCGTTTCAATTTTTCCTTCATGTTTATCTCCTCCAAAATCTTAGGCACAAAAAAATAAATAGTAGCTAGAAGCATTACCTATTCTTTACTTGTGCCTTAATACTGATTTTTTTCAAACAAAAATAAGCCCCTTACTAACCTAAAATATTTTTATTAAAGGTTAATAATAAAAGGCTTATGGAAAAACTGCATCCTATAATTTCATGTACACAAAAAAGACCCAAGTATAAACCTTGAGTCCTATAAAATCCTTATTTATCAGTATTTAAACTAACTTAAAGATATAGATCATGGATTTACACTATAATCGGTACTTATTCTAAAAATGGACGCACTTCTCCCGTTAAATGCTAAAATTGCAGTTTTATTAAACGAACTGCTAGATATCCATTGTTTATTTGAAATAACTTCAATTGTACCAACTATATTAGCCATAACCTACCCTCCTTATAAAAAATCTACTTTAGAAATTATGTATTTCCTCTACTTTCAAACGCTAATTGCAACTATTGCTTAATCATAATTTCTAAAAGAATGTTATATTATAATCATTATACTTGAAATAACAGGAAATTGCAATAAAATAGAACTACTCATGATAAAAAATAAAGCTGCCCAAAGTAACAACTGCAATCCTACTTTAAGCAACTCACTAACTTTTCTAGATCATTAATCTGATCTGTTGTTTTTTAATACTATTTTCATGAAAAGCCCTCCTGGCCTTTCTTCCTCAACTGTAAACTGTGCATTGTAAACTGTAAATTATTCTAAGTTGTTTTTATCTTAAATTTCTTATTAACTCTATTTCTAAATACATCAACAATCTTAGTTATCAAAGGTCCCGAGCATACTATTACTGCTAAAGCTATCACCCAATCCCTTAATCCTACTTTTGATAAACTGAATATGAATCTTCCAATTGGAGTTAAAAATCCAAGCACTATGATCCCAAACATTGCAAAACACAATATAGTCTTAAACTTTGTTAATGGTCTTGCAACCCTGAATAATATAACCATGCTCATTCCGCCGAACATCAATACTGCAAGCGTCCTGCCGTACTGCATTGGCAACTTCATTTGAATGGACAATAAAACTGTCACAAGGGTAAACACTGCAATCAATATTCCATTTGGAACACTAACCGTTACAATCCTCGTCAAGAATCCTTTCTTAACTCCACCGGTACTTGGAAGTAATGCTAAAAAGAAGGATGGAATTCCTATAGCACAACTTCCTATTAGGGATAATTGTATTGGAAGTATTGGAAACTCTATAAATAATATTGAACATGCAAAAGATAATATTATGCAGAATATAGTCTTCGATAAAAATAGTTCTGAAACTCTTTCCAAGTTATTAATTTGCTTTCTTCCTTCTTCAATAACTTTTGGAAGTGCACTAAAATCTGATTTCATGAGCACTAATTGTGCTACCGCCTTTGTTGCATCAGATCCATTTGCCATTGCTATTCCACAATCTGAAGCTTTAAGTGCAAGTACATCATTTACTCCATCACCTGTCATTGCAACAGTATGATCCATTTCCTGAAGCGCTACAACTATTTTCTTCTTTTGATGCGGAGTTACTCTTCCAAAAACTGTAGTCTCTTCGATTACTTTCTTTAGCGCCTCATTATCTTCTGGTAATTCCCTTGCATCGATATATTTATCCCAATTTTCAACCCCTGCCCGCCTTGCGACTTCTGAAACTGTAACCGGGTTATCTCCTGATATTATTTTTACCTCCACACCTTCTCCTCTGAAGTATTCTAATACCCGTGGTGCTGCTTCTCTTATAATATCTTCAATTAATATCAAAGCAACACTTTCTATTTTTCCTTCCAGCCTTTCATTTAACTCATTATGAAGCTGAGCTAACAATAAGACTCTTTTTCCTTTACTAGCTTCTTCTTTAACTATACCTTCTATAAAATGATATTCCTTATTTAATATCATCTCTGGTGCTCCTAAAATCCATGTTCCAAGTCCCTCAAAAGCAGCGCCGCTCCATTTTCTTTTAGATGAAAAAGCGATTTTATCTGTACATTTTATGCTTTTATCATATTCTTTATATTTTTGGAGTATAGCTTTCTGAGTCGGATTATTACTTGGAAGATTATTAATTAACACTGCTAATATGTTATCTATCTCTTCAGAAGCTCTGCTTCCAATATTCTTTACTTCAGCTAACCTTAAATCTCCTTGTGTTATTGTTCCTGTCTTATCTAAGCAGAGGACATCTACTCTTGCTAATACTTCTGTTGCACACAATTCCTGAACTAATGTATCATATTTTGATAATTTTACAATTGAAACTATAAAGGTCGCACTCGTTAATAGTACAAGTCCTTCAGGTATCATTCCAACAATTCCTGATACTGCTCCTATAGCCGCATCCTGCCATGTATTTCCGGGAATTCTTAACTGAGATAGTATTAAAAACACTGATAATGGAGGCACAATCCATATTATCACCTTAAATATCTTATCAATAGCTGCCTGTAATTCTGAATTTATTATTTTAAACTGTCTTGCTTCTTCTGCAAGGCTTGAAGAATAAGTCTCTTTTCCAACTTTCGTAACTACTACATAACCCTCTCCAGAAACCACAAAGCTTCCAGACAATAACTTTTCCTTAGTATTCTTTGCTATTGCATCTGCTTCACCTGTAAGCATCGATTCATCTATTTCAAGTCCATTACTCTGCAAAACTTCTCCATCTGCGAGTACCTGCATACCGGTCTCTAAATAAATAACATCATCTAATACAATTTCTTCTATCGGAATTTCTTTTACGTTTCCATCCCTAAGAACCTTTGCATGAGCCATACTTATAACAGATAACTTTTCTAAGGTACGCTTTGCTTTAACCTCTTGAATTACACCTATTAATGTATTAACTATTATAACCCCAACAAAAATGGCATTCTTAGGTGAACCTGCTAAAATAATTGCGGCTGCAAGTGCAAAATTTATTGCATTAAATTTTGTAAATAGATTTGCTCGTATTATCTGAAATATGGTTCTTGACGGAGTTTTAGGAATATGATTAACTTTACCTTCTTTAATCCTCTGCTTAACTTCTTTCGATGTCAAACCTAGAATCTCTTCATCATTTTTCTCCTGCATATTATTTAAATTCATTAAATTTCTCCTGCCTATGTAAAATTATTTTTTACTGTTATTTAACATAACAAACCATTTATAATATATAAATTCTAATTAAATATATACACTTTTTAAAATATAATTGTTTTAAAAGATTCTAAAAAATTTCATCATTAATTAGTTAGTTATAAAATGTACATTGTTAATCAGAATATATATATTATACCTTATTTTGATATTATTTTTCCCTATAAATTTACTTAATTTTAAATAAATTAATTTATCTCTAATTTATTTAAACTTTCAAAACCTTAATTTATATATTATACTGATTAATGTAAAGAGTACTATATTAAGGAGGTACAAATTAATGCTAAGAACTATATTTTTTTATCCATGCCTTATAATAAGCCTGATTTTTGCTTCTATTCATAGAATTAAAATAAAATCTTTAACTAATAAAGGTGATTTGCAAAAAAGAAAAGAATATATTCATAAGGTAACTCACTCATGGGGTAAATTTGTTATACGTGTAAGTGGCGCTAAAGTTAATGTTATTGGATCAGAAAATCTTCCTAAAGATAAAACGGTATTATTTGTTTCTAATCATCAAAGTAACTTTGATATTCCATTATTGCTAAGTACTATTGATATTCCAAAAGGATTTATTGCAAAAAAAGAACTTGAAAGCTGGCCTTTTATAAGCACCTGGATGAAATATATTAACTGCATTTTTATGGATAGGAATAATTTAAGAAAATCTGCTGAAGCCATAGTTGACGGCATAAAGCTATTGAAGTCTGGGTACTCAATGGTAATATTCCCTGAGGGCACAAGAAGTAAGGGTAAACCCGTTAATGAATTTAAGGGCGGCAGTTTTAAGCTTGCTACAAAATCAAAATGCCCAATAGTTCCGCTTACTATAAATGGAACATATAAATTATTAGAAGCTAACAATAATAAAATTAAAGGGGCAGAGATAGAATTGGTAATCCATCCTCCAATAGAGACTTCTTCTCTAAGCAAAGAGGAACTAGAAAATCTTCCAGAATACGTTCATTCTATCATATCGAGCAAATACAAAGCTAACTAATTTAAAAATATCCACTGTCTCAAAATTTGAGACAGTCTTTTTCTATATAATTAAGATTTATATCAATATTTTATTAAAAATTTAAATTTATACGTTTTTTTGGTATATGTAATCGTAATTTTGGCTCATAATATTGTATGGATACTTTTTGACATGGCTTTGCATCATATGTTATAATAAGTTCATTTGGCTTATATAAAACTTTAATATAAGTTATTAAGGAAATTTTAACTAATTTTATATACAAAAAAATAGAAACGAGGATATTTAATGAATGACAATCAATTTGCTACATTAGGTCTTAAAGAGAGTATTGTTAGAGCAATATCGGACCTTGGTTTTACACAACCATCTCAAATTCAAGAGCAGAGTATTCCGGTAACCCTTAGTGGCGCTGACTTAATAGGGCAGGCACAAACCGGTACTGGTAAAACTGCTGCTTATAGTTTACCAATACTTACAAAGATGAGCAATGCAAGAGGTATAAAAGCACTTGTTTTAGCACCAACAAGAGAACTTGCGGTTCAAGTTAACGATGAAATAAAGAGACTTTCTAAATATGAAAAGGCTGAAGTATTATCTGTTTATGGCGGAGACTCAATTGACAGACAAATCAGAGCCCTAAAGAAAGGTACTGTAGATATCGTTGTTGGAACTCCAGGAAGACTTTTAGATCTTTTAAAGAGAAAGTGCCTTCATTTAGACAGCATAGAATTTTTAGTATTAGATGAAGCTGATGAAATGCTTAATATGGGCTTTATCGATGATATAGAAGCAATTCTTAGCCATACACCAGCTGAAAGACAAACTTTACTATTTTCAGCAACAATGCCTGATCCAATAGCAAAACTTGCTAAAAGATACATGAAACCAGATGCAAAGCTTGTTACTATAAAGAAAAGCTCACTAACTGTATCTAAGATTGAACAAAGTTATTTTATGATAAATAACAAACACAGATTAGAAGCTCTTTGCAGATTATTAGATTTAGATAATCCAAGTTCGGCTATAATTTTCTGCAGAACTAAAAGAGGCGTTGATGAGCTTGTACAAGAATTGCAGTCAAAAGGCTACATGGTTGAAGGAATGCACGGAGATATGACTCAAGCTCATAGACTAACTACTTTAAATAAGTTTAAAGAAGGTACATTAAGCTTATTAATTGCTACTGATGTTGCTGCCAGAGGTATAGATGTAGAAGGTGTAACTCATGTATTTAATTATGACTTACCTCAAGATGTTGAATCTTATGTTCACAGAATTGGTAGAACTGGTAGAGCTAACAAAAGCGGTACTGCTTATTCATTAGTAACTCCAAAGGATTTTTCAATGCTTAAGCAAATCCAAAATGTTACTAAGAGCTCAATTACACAAAAACCTGTTCCAACTGCCGAAGAAATTAACAGTAAGAAATTCAAGAATATGATTTCAGCTGTTAAAGAAGCTATTGATGCTGGCGAACTTACTAAATTTATTCCAAGTGCAATAGAATTAACTGAAGCTAATGATCCAATATCAGTTATTGCAGCATTGATGAAGATAAAATTTGATAATGAAATAGTCTTTGATTATAGCTCAGACAAATTAGAAGCACCTAAAAAAGAAGATGTTCGTTTATTCTTCTCTGTTGGTAAAAAAGATGGTTTAACTCCAAAAGTATTAATTAATTACATTAGAGATATGACAAAAATTAATGCTTCAGCAATTGGTCAAATTGATCTTATGGAAAATTTCTCATTTGTAACAGTCGATGAAACTGTATCTGCTAAAATATTAAATAAATGTCCAGGCGGAAAAATTAATAGGAAAAAGGTCAATGTTGAAGTTGCTAATAAACGTAAGAAGTAATTAATTCTTACATTAAGGGAAGATTTATTCTTAGGTATATACCTAAAGCTTATCCTCCCTTTTTATTTTGCATTTTTATATTGAAAGAACATACTTAAATTCGTGACAAATTGTGAGTGACAAGTGATAAATTAATGAAGAAAAGCTTATTGCTTTTCATTAATATTAAAATTATCTACAGCACATTTTATTTTTATTCACATATATCAATAATTATCCTCATTATCCTCATCATATGAATCCACTTCTATTGAATCTACTTCTATAATATTAGTACCACCTTCCAATATATACTTTTTAGGCATTCTTATGCTGAGAACTCCATTATCAATATTTTTAAGTACCTGATCCGTATCGATTTCTTCAATATTTTCAAATTTTTTATTATATGATTTTTTTACAATCATATTGTTATATAAGATTCCAAAACCGCTTCTTTGTACTTCAGATCTATTTGCATTTACCTCTATTATTCCTGGATCATATCTTATACTCAATTCTCTAAGATCAATCCCTCTTAAATTTATTGTCAATAAATACATATCATCATCTTGCTTAAGTTGAATAAAACTGCTCTCTGTCTCTTCATCTTTCTCTAAGTGCTCATTAGAAGCCTCTTCATAGCTTTTTGTAATTTCGCTTAGATCGATATTATCTAAAAAAGATTGTATTACTCCACTTATATTTCCAATATTATTGAGATTCAGCTTATCGCTAAATCCAAAAGAAAATATCTTAAACATTTTATCCTCCAAATATACTTCTTAATATTTATATAATATTTATAAAGTACTAAATTGTTTAAAATATTTTCTTAATTGCTAGGATTACTTCCTCTAATCTGCATTTTCATCTGTATGAGATTGCTTAAGAAAAGAGACTATCATTTTTTGATAGTCTCTTTCTTTATTTATTAAAGTTACTTATGGTATCTTTAAACATATTCATCTGATTCTTTGTCTCTTTCACTTCCTTATCGTCAAGACCGCCTCTACCCAATCTATCTGAAAGAGAGACTAATACTATTTCATTCACATCTACATCCTTTACCATGTCTCCAATGCTTTGAAATTTCATGTCTTTAGTTACAAACAAGCTCTGCATATGCCATCTTACGAGGCCTCTGACTTCATTAATAAATTCTTCCTCTTCATTAAAGCATTTAAAAAACTTTGTAACCATATCAGCACCTACACTGTCATGATCATATGAAGTCAATCTTCCTTTTCTAAGCTTAGTCGTTGGCTTTTTACCTATATCATGCAGTAAAAGTGCCCACATAAATGCTCTTTTATTTTTACTCTTTTCTCTACTTTTTACCCCTTCATCAATGACCATCATTGTATGGATAAACACATTTCCTTCTGGATGATATTTTGGATTCTGCCCTACCTCCTGCAGCTCCTTAATCATTGAAAATGGATAATCATCAAGTAGATGCTTTTTAAGTGCTTCTTTTATGTAATCAGATGGTTTATTGTCATTTAGTAAATGCTTTTCAATTTCTAAAAAAATATCTTTATCAGTCATAATACACTCCATTAAACCTTTGCAGATATAAATTTAATTTAGCTGCAAATTTATTTTTAATAATCTTACACTTCAAGAAATTTTGTAAGGATTTTAACTTTAATTATCAATTTTAAATTGCTAATTAAAGCATGTATATAATAATTTATTATCTCTAATATTTAAATTATTAAACAAAATTAATCTGTAATCTTAAGAATATTGAATATTCTACAACAAACATAATATTTTATGTTTACTGATATCTTAATTTTAACATCTTTTTTAGTCCATATAAATTCTTATATGAAAAAAGAAGTAGATAAAACAAATTTTATCTACTTCTTTAAATAGGCTGTATTAAACAAGAACCTTACAGAAACTTTTTCTACTGCTCTCTTATAGAGCTTTGTCTCCTCTTTCGCCAGTTCTAATTCTCACACATTCTGCAATATCAACAACAAATATTTTACCATCCCCAACTTCACCAGTTCTAGCAATTGATGTTATTAATTCGATAACTTCTTCTACCTTTTCATCTTCAACAGCTATCTTTACTTCTATTTTTGGTAATACATTAGTTGTTATTTCAGTTCCCCTATGATATTCCTTCCAGCCACGTTGTTGTCCGCATCCCATAACCTGGCTTATAGTTACACCATTAATACTATTATTTTGTAAAGCTTCTTTAATATCTTCAAGCTTTGAAGGTCTTATAATCGCTTCTATTCTTTTCATAATATATTTCCTCCCCAATCAACTATTGTAATATACATACATATCTCTTTAGAAAGTCTTTATCTAAAATTATATCATAAAATATCCTTAAATAGATTCTCTGCTTCAATATATATTATATTATTAATATTTTATTCTTATACCCAATTAGTCTAATCCATTATATGCTGGATAAGCAGATTCACCATGTTCAGCTACATCAAGACCATCAGCTTCTTCTGAACTTTCAACTCTGATATTCATGAATAGTTTCATAACTTTTAAGATTATGAATGTCATGACTGCTGCAAATACTACTGTTATTGCAATACCTTCAATTTGAGCAATTAAAAGATTAACATCTCCAAAGAAAAGACCATTCCATTTTGCTACAGAGTTAATTGATGTTTGAGTAAATAATCCAGTTGCAATACCGCCCCAAACTCCGCCGATTCCGTGACATCCAAAAGCGTCAAGAGCATCATCATATCCGAATTTAGCTTTTACTACGCTCATGAAGAAGAAACATATTGGAGATACTACAGCTCCTATTATGATTGAGCTCCAAAGTGGAACAAATCCTGCTGCTGGTGTAATTGCAACTAATCCTACAACTGCTCCAGTTGCTGCTCCAAGCACTGTTGGTTTACCATGTTTAACTTTTTCAATAAACATCCATGAAAGCATTGCTGCTGCTGCTGCAGTATTTGTTGTCATAAATGCATGTACTGCAAGTGGACCAGCTCCTAATGCACTACCTGCATTAAATCCAAACCATCCGAACCAAAGTAATGCTGCACCTAAAACTACAAAAGGAATATTGTGTGGTTGATATGACATCATACCATATCCACGTCTCTTACCTAAAACTATACAAGCTACAAGTCCTGAAACTCCTGAACTTATGTGTACTACATCTCCACCAGCGAAATCTACTGCTCCTAAAGAACCAATTATTCCGCCGCCCCATACCATATGAGCTAATGGATAGTATACCAAGATTGACCATAGACCTATAAATATGAATAATGCTGAGAATTTCATTCTACCTACTAAAGATCCAGTTATAAGTGCTGGAGTAATAATTGCAAACATCATTTGGAATGCTGCGAAAAGTTCATGAGGTATAGTAGGTGCAATTGCTACAGGATCTCCGCCTACGCCGTTGAATAAGAAGAAGTTAAATCCACCTATTACTCCTCCAATATCATCACCAAATGATAATGTATAACCTATAAAAACCCACAATATTGATGCTAAACCACAAATAAAAAATGAAGACATTAATGTATTTAAAACATTTTTTCTACGAACCATTCCACCATAAAAGAATGCAAGTCCTGGAGTCATTAAAAGTACAAGTGCTGAACAAATTAATATAAAACTGCTATCGCCTAAATTAATTTCCATAATAATATCCCCCTCTAAGTATTACTTTTATATTAAAAGCCTATTTTTAGTATTTCTTCAAATTAATGTTAGTTAAAAGTAAATGCGCATGTTACTTCTACAAAACTAACCTTGTAAAATTTTTTTTATAATTATAATATTATAATTTTTACTAACAAAAAAAGGTGCTTGAAGAATATACTTTTCATATATCTTTCAAACACCGTTGTTTTATCTTAGTATATTATCTTAATATACTTTTGTCAACATTTTTTTCATTACTAATTTTAATTTGTTTTAATACTTTTCAAATTTATTCCAAATTATTGCTTATTATCTTTTTTATGTTTGCATGCTTAGTAGGCATGTCTTCTTCCGTATCAATTAATTGAATTAAATTTACCAAATCCCGAAGTTTACTTATTTTATACCAGTCCTTCATAAGTTTATAACTTGAATTTTTATTGTATTCCTCTTCAAAAGCCTTAATTAGCTTGCTATTAAAGCACTCTTCATATCTAAAGAATTGTCCTATATCCGCTAAAGGATGCCCTGCCATTGCAAACTCCCAATCTAATAATCCAGCCAGTTTACCATCCTTTATCAAAATATTTGTTCCTTGAAAGTCTCCATGAACAAGTCTAATATCCTCATCTAATTTTGTTAATATTTTTTCATTTTCTTTAACTAAATTATTTATTTTCTCCACAATACTTTTTCCTAATCGCTCTTTAGCCTTATCTCCCATAGAAATTTCATACCATAAGCTAAGAGGCGGTAATTCTTCTGCTATATTTAAATTTTCATCTAAAAATCCTGCTTTATTAAATTCGTGACTATGTATTTGAGCTAATGACCTTGCGGCTTCTCTAACAAAGCTTTCTTCTAATGAATATCCCTCATTAATGGCTTTTCCTAATGTGCTGCCTTCTAGATACTCATAAATTGCATATTCTCTCCCTTGAATCAATTCATGTGTACTAAACTTATATATTTTAGAAACAGGAAAAATAGAATTATTGGCTAACTGTCTCAATAATTTAATTTCCTTCTTATGCTCTTGATCTGTAGATAAAAATATTTTTAAAATATACTTTTTATTTAATTGATCTGATTGAACAATATAATTTGTTGTCCTACAGCCTTCATTTACTTTCGTTACACAAACAATATTTTTTTCTTCCAATACACCTTCAAATAACTTGCCAATTTTATCAGAATCAATCTCCAAAAACGGAAATGTTCTCTCCCATCCATATTCCATAAGTATACCTCGCCTATAGCTAATTATTTTATTCAAATTCAATTATAATATATTATCATTATATATGCTTAAAAAACTAGCTACTTTTTATAAATTACCACAACAATAAATTTCTCCATAATAATTAAAGATGCCCTAACAATTATTTTTATTAGAACATCCTTTTTAATTAATTACAATCTAAATAATATATTTTCATATTTTCCAAGAATTGTAGACTTTTTTAACTTCAAGGTTTTTAAGATGCCTCTAAATTTCTCACATAGTCATATGCTTCTTCTATAGCTTCTGTCTTTGTTTCATATATATTGCTTTCTCCTACCTTGACCATGAACTTCATTTTATTTAATACTTTCATTGGCTGCTCCTGCACATGAGTAAGGCAGAACCTTATATTTAGAGTATTACAATGTTTAAGCAGCCTAGTTAGTGCATCTATAGCTGAGGCATCTATGGCATGAGTATGACGCATGTCTAAAATAACAACCTCAACTGACTCCTCAAGCTTTTTCATCTTTGTAATAAATTCCTGTACTACACCAAAAAACATTGGTCCATTTATTTGATATACATGTATTTTTCCATGTGCTTTTTCCAAAACAGTAGATATATCTTCATCAAAAACACCTTCGTCTACTAAATCTCTAATTTGAGTCGTATCTGATACTCTTTTCATAAATAAAAACATTGTCATAATCATACCTACGCCTATTGCTACTACTAAATCAAACACAACTGTACAAGCAAATGTGACCAATAATACAATTACATCACTTTTAGGCGCCTTTAATAATGCCTTAAATACTCTCCATTGACTCATATTATAAGCTACAATAACTAATATAGCTGCTAATACGGTCATTGGTACTAGCTTCGCAAAAGGCATTAATACTAACATAGTAATTAATAACAATATAGCATGAACTATTCCTGAAATAGGACTTCTTCCGTTTGATTTTATGTTAGCAGCAGTTCTTGCTATTGCACCTGTAGCTGGTATTCCACCAAATAGTGCACAAGTAATATTAGCTATCCCCTGAGCTGTAAGCTCCATATTGGAATCATGAGTATCTGAAATCATTCCGTCAGCTACTGTTGCTGATAACAAGGATTCTAAAGCTCCTAAGATAGCAATTGACATAGCAGGTGCAAATAGCTTGTTTATTTGATCCATGCTAAGTGCTGGGAATGAAGGTTCTGGCATTGCAGATGAAATTTCTTTAAATCTGCTTCCTATAGTTTCTACTGGTATATTTAATACTTGTACAAAAATAGTTGCAGCAACCAATGCAATCATTGAGCCTGGTATTGTTTTATTAATTTTAGGCCAGACCACCATTATAATTATAGATCCTAATCCTATGAATAAGGACCATGTATTTAATGTTCCTATGTTTGCAAAATAACTCTGCCATTTCCCCAAAAATTCTGCTGGTACATTGTCAATTGACAGTCCAAGAAAATCTTTGACTTCCGTTGATATTAACGTTACTGCTATACCCGCAGTAAAACCTATAGTTATAGTCTGCGGTATGTATTTAATTAATGATCCGAACTTTAATAATCCCATAATAATTAATATAATTCCTGCCATTATTGTAGCTGTAATAAGTCCATTTAAGCCATACTCTTGAATAATAGAATAAACTATTACAACAAAAGCAGCTGTTGGCCCCCCTATTTGAACTTTACTCCCTCCTAAAAATGAAACTATAAATCCTCCAAATATTGCAGTTATAAGTCCCTTCTCTGGTGATACTCCTGATGATATCGCGAGGGCTACTGATAATGGTAATGCTATTATAGCAACAATCATACCTGCTATAATATCTTTCATTATTTGTTCTTTTGTAATTTCCTTGTTCTTAATCATAGAAAAGAACTTGGGTGTCATTTTAAATCACTTCCTTAAATTTTTTGTCAGATTTCATAATACTCCTAATTTCTGTAGTAGTCAAAGTAAACCTCGCACTTATCTTATATTTCATCTTCCTCACAATGGTTCCTTTTATAAAAACATATTTGCTAAATAATAAAAATTAACCTATATCTTAGATTTCATAATAAGATATAGGCTTTGCTTTTCAGTTTAAAGAACTTCACTATACATTTTTTTCTTTTTATAATATTTTGTCTAACTTAATTTTCAATTCTTCTGTTATCCCAACCAATGGTAACCTAATTTCATCTGATTCTATTAATCCAAGCTTATTTAAGCAATATTTTAATGGTGCTGGATTAGGTTCTGCAAATAGAAGTGGTATCATACCATATAATGACTTCCATCTCTTTAATGCTTCCTCATGATTATTTGATTTAACCAAATTATATATATCTATGAATTCCTTAGTTTTTAAATTAGCTGATGCCATTATACCACCTTGTCCACCAAGCACAAGTGTTGTATAAAAATATGCATCATCACCTGTTAAAATTGAGAAGTCCTTTGGCGGATTTAATAATAATTCTGTTGTCTGTTTCATGTTTCCAGAACAATCTTTTATTCCTACTATATTTTTTAATTTTGCTAATTTATGAACTGTTTCATTTTCAATGTTTGTCCCAGTTCTATATGGTATATTATAAAGAATCATATTTAAACTAGTTGCTTCTGATATATATTTAAAATGCTCATAAATTCCTGCTTGATTAGGCCTAGAGTAATATGGTGCTACAGATAATATTCCATCCACATCATACTTTTCTGCTACTTTTACCATTTTAGCTACTTCACTAGTATTATTTCCACCTAGCCCTACAAATACTGGTACTCTTTTATTATTGCATTCCATGGTTTTAGCTAAAATATCTTCATATTCGTAAGATAAGACTGTAGGAGATTCTCCTGTGGTTCCAAGAGGTATTATTCCACTTACACCTTCCTCTATATAATGATTAACCATTTTTTCATAGGATTTTAAATCAACTTTCCCATCCTTAAATGGTGTTATTAATGGTACTATGACTCCTTCGATTTTCATAACTGTTACACTTCCCCACATATTTATTTCATAAAAAATATACTAATTATCATAAACTTTCTATAGATTAATAAACTAAAATTTCATCTATTAGATCTCTAACTTATTCTGATATCTTTATTTCATTTATCACTATTATATTATTATAATTTTTTACATCTTACACAGCTAAAAATGCTAAAAATATTGTAAAAAATGCTATTCATTTTATATTACCTATATAATAACCACATGACGCATTTCTATATTTTTTTTCCATTAATACAATTCTTTAGTGAGATTTCAAAAGCTGTACTCATATTATCCACTCTATAAGTTTTAATAAACTTTATACCACACCTCCTTATTTAATACTTCATAAATAAGAAACCCGCTGGTAAAATACCAACGGGTAGAGTAATTCATAAAGATTTTCATAAAATTAAAATATAACAATAAAGCAATTTTATTATTATTTTTAATTTCATCATCCTTGTAGCTCTCCACTTTCGTGACAGTTATACATATATTTTATGCATACCCAGAAATAAATCTTTGCATGATTTAAATCTTCGGCCATAATACCTTTCCTTACAAATCAACGTTTGCCAACTCATAATAAGTACTCTTTATTAATAGCGCCTCTACCTTAGGTTTCCGTTATTAAATTATTACAATTATATCACTTACTTAATTACTTGTAAATAAAAGTCCAGATGCTATTTTAGCAAACAATAATATTATTACCAGTACTATTACCGGCTTTATGAACTTAGCACCATTTTTTATTGCGAAATGTGCACCAAGATAATTTCCAACTACTGCACATATAGCTGCAGGTATTCCTATCATAAAAAATACTTTTCCATTTAATATGTACGCTATAAGCGCTGCTAAATTAGATGCTAGATTAACTATTTTAGCATTACCTGATGCTGTTATAATATCAAGAGATAAAAAAGATGTAAATGCTAATATTAAAAAGGTTCCTGTACCTGGTCCAAAAAAACCATCATACGCACCTATTATAATACCTATTGCTAGTGCTATTAAATACACTTTTTTCTTAGATAACTCTTTTTTCTTTTTCTCTTGTCCAATTCTTCTATTGAAGAGCATAAATAGTCCAACCACTGGTAGAATTACAATTAAGCAATATTGTAAATATTTATCATCTAAAATTAATACTAATTGTGTCCCAAACCACGATCCAATTAATGCGCCGAATGCTGATGACAATGCTGATTTAATTTTTATATTTCCGCTCTTAAAAAACTTGGCAGATGCAATTGATGTACCAATGCAATTTGCAAATTTGTTCGTTCCATATGCTACATGTATAGGAATTCCAGCAAAAATATATGCAGGTAGAGATATAATTCCTCCACCCCCAGCAGCAGCGTCCACAAAGCCTGCGCAAAATACTAATGGACATATAATAAGTAACATTACTCCATAAGAATACATAGCGCGCCCCCATTATATATACTTTGAATTTTAATTCTATTCCCTACAGAATAAAAATAATCAAAATAAAAAAGATAGTCATCCGACTATCTTTTATCTTACCTCGCAACGTCCTACTCTGCCACACAGTCTCCCATGCAG
>NZ_LZZL01000045.1:0-47274 GCF_002006495.1 Clostridium sp. BL-8 | reverse complement strand
CCTCAAACAAGTTGAGGACAAGCAGCAAATGGAACAACCTTTCACTAACAACTTTCAGCAGCTTAATTTCAAATGCCTATTACATAAATATGTATATGATTTCTGGTATACATTCACATAAAAAGTTTGATTAAATAGAAAATTTTCATATGCGCAAATTAAATATATAATTTGCTTATTCATAACAATCTGTAAAGAAGTCATGCTTTGTTCACATTAGTGAGAAGGTATGACTTTTGTTGTAAAGTTAAATATATTTATTTATGAATTTAGAAAATAGGTTATAATATAAGAATAAAATTATAGAGTTTGTAATGTTGTCAGTTAGGGGAATGGATGGATTAATTATACTTGATATGTTACCATTAAGTGGACAAGGAGAAAAAATGGAAGAATATGTTTTTGGGAGTAATCTGAAATTAATATATAAAAATACAACTTCAGAGCTTACATCAATTTGCATAGCATTAAATGCAGGTGCAGGAGTTGAAACGGAAAAATATGGAGTTGCTCATGCAACTGAGCATATGGTTTATAAAGGGACAAAAAATAGAAGTGAAAAAGAAATAAATGAGGAATTAAGCAATATTTTTGGGTTTAACAATGCTATGACTAATTATCCTTATGCAATTTATTATGGAACCTTGCTTAATGAGGATTTTGACAAGGGTGTAGATTTACTAAGTGATATAATTCTTAATCCGAGTTTTAAGGAACAAGGTTTTAAAGAAGAAATGGATGTAATAAAAGAAGAACTTAAAGAATGGGATGAGGAATTAGAACAGTATTGCGAAGATAGATTATTTTTTAATTGCTTTGAGAAGAGAAGAATAAAATATCCTATTATAGGGACTAAAGAGAGTTTACATAATATAAGTTTAGATGATATAAAGGTGTTTTATGATAAATATTATTTCCCAGGGAATACATCAATTGTAATAACTTCGTCACTAGAATTTCCAAGGGTGAAAGATATTATATGCAGATATTTTGGAAGTTGGGAAGCAAAGGAAATAAATACAGCTGGAAAAAATAATTTAAATATTAAACAAATTAAATATGAGAATCCTAAAATGGAAACCTTCAATGACAAAAAAGAAGGTATAAAAACGTGTAGAGTTGAAATAGTATGCCCGATAGATAAGTTGAGTTTAAAAGAAATGAAGTGTCTTAGAATTTTTAATCAATATTTTGGAGAAGGTATAAATTCAATCTTATATGATACATTACGAATTAATAATGGGCTTGTATATGATGTGATTACCAGTATTGCATATGAAAATTATATAAAATTATATAAAATTACTTTTAGCACAGGAACAGAAAATGTAAATAAGGCTATTTTATTAATAAAGGATTGTGTAAAAAATCTATCTGACTTTAAAGAAAGAATCAATGAGAAACAATTGAATCAATTGATTAAGAATTTTAAGTTACAGAGATTATTTAAAGAAGAGAAAAGTATAATTTTAGCCAAGGAACTTGCTACTTATGACTGCATGTTTGGAGATTATAATATATATATTGACGAAATTTATAATTTAAGTGAATTAACAAGTGAAATGGTATTTGAAATTGGAAGTAAAGTATTAAAAAATATTACAATAGAAATAATCAATAATGTATAAATGGAGGAATATTTTATGTATAGTTTTAGAAATGATTATAGCGAAGGTGCATATTCAAGAATATTAAATGCACTAATTGAAACAAATTTTGAACAAACAGAGGGATATGGAACTGACTGTTATACCCAAAAGGCTGTCGAAATATTAAAGCAAAAAATCAATTGTGAAACGGCTGATATTCATTTATTAGTTGGAGGGACTCAGGTAAATCTTACTGCTATATCTGGTTTTTTAAGACCTCATCAAGCAGCGATAGGAGCAGATACTAGTCACATTAATTGCCATGAAACTGGGGCAATTGAAGCTACAGGACATAAAGTACTTACAATGAAAACCAGCGATGGGAAGCTTACACCTGACTTAATTCAAAAAGTTTTAAATGGACATGGGGATGAACACATGGTTCAACCCAAGTTGGTTTATATATCAGATTCTACGGAACTTGGAACTTTGTATACAAAATCAGAATTAACAGAGTTACATAATTATTGTAAGAAGAATAAGCTGCTATTATACCTAGATGGTGCTCGTCTAGGATCAGCACTTGAATCAGAGGAAAATGATTTAACACTTAAAGATATAGCTAAACTAGTAGATGCTTTTTATATTGGTGGAACAAAGAATGGAGCTCTTTTTGGGGAAGCACTTGTTATTTGTAATGATGAATTAAAAGCAGATTTTAGATATTATATTAAACAAAAAGGCGGCTTGCTTGCTAAAGGAAGGGTGCTTGGAATTCAATTTGAAGAATTGTTTAAGGATGATTTGTATTTTGAGCTTGCAAGGCATGCTAATAAGATGGCTATTTTATTAAAGAATGCTTTAAAAGGCAAAGGATATGAATTCTTATGTGACTCAAGTACGAATCAGCAATTTCCTATTTTACCTAATGAGGTTATGAAAAAACTAAGTGAAAAATATGCGTTTAATATTGAAAGAGTAATTGACGAAACAAATACAGCAATCAGATTAGTGACTTCATGGGCAACAAAAGAAGAAGCAGTTTTTGAGTTTATTGAAGACTTGAAAAATATAGGTGAATAAATTTTAAATATATAAACTGAGGTTTGGCATAAATTATTATTTGTACCAAACCTTCTTTAAACAAGATTTTGTATATAAAGAGGTGAGTTATGAAGAAAAAGTTGCCAGTACTAGAAGAACTGCTTAAATACCATGATGAAAATAATTTACTGCTCTCTATGCCTGGAAATAAAAGCGGAGATGGTTTTTTAGGAGATGAATTTGGAAAAGAATTTGCTAATAGATTAGGGTTCTTGGACATAACAGAAGTTGATCCTTTGGATAATTTGCATTCACCAGAGGGTATTATAAAGGAAGCTCAGGAACTTTTGGCTAAAACTTATAAAGCTAAGAAAGCATATTTTTTAGTAAATGGAAGTTCCTGCGGGAATTTAGCAGCTATGTTTTCAGCATTTAATGAAGGTGATGAAGTTTTAGTTGAAAGAAATTGCCATAAATCAATATATAATGGACTAATTATGAGAAGGTTAAAGGTCACTTATATTGAGCCAGTAGTAGATGATGAGAATGGTGTATTTTTACCACCAGATGAGACTAAGATTTATGAAGCATTGAGCCGAAGTTTGAATCCGAAAGGAATTATATTAACTTATCCTAATTATTTTGGAATAACTTATAATGTTGAGGAAATTATAAAAAAATTAAAATCAACAGGATTAAAGATAATTATAGACTGTGCACATGGTGCTCATTTTGGCATAAATAAAAGGCTGCCTAAATCTATTTCAAATCTAGGCGATTATGTAGTTTTAAGTGCCCATAAAACTTTACCGGCTTTAACGCAAGGTGCATATCTCTTGGTAAATGAAGAGAATAATATGTTAGAATTTTATTTAAAAGCATTTATGACAACGTCACCTTCATATTTAATCATGGCATCTTTGGATTATGCTAGGTATTATTTAGATAATTATGGCGAGAATGATTATGAACAGTTAATAAATAGATCTGAAAGATGGAAGCAAAAAATAAATGAACTGAAAAAGGTACATATATTAAGTAAAAATGATTTAAATGAGCAGTATGAATATAAAATTTTAAAGGAAATTGAAAGAAATCAGAAAGAATATTATGACATTGATTTAAGTAGATATATAATGATACTTCCTAAAGGATATAGCGGGCATAAGCTTTTAGATTATTTAAGAAGTCAAAGAATACAAGCTGAAATGAGTTTTTCAAGAGGTGTGGTTTTGATTTTATCACCATTTAATACTGATTCTGACTTTGAAATGATATATAAAGCTATTTTAGATCTAGAAATGAAGAGTATAATTGGTAAAGTTGAGTCAAAGTATTTTATAAATATTCCTATAAAGAATATGGAACCATATGAAGTGTTTGGGCTAAAGGGTGATTGGAAAGAAATTGGTGAATGTGAGGGCAATATTGCCAAAGAGTCAATAATACCATATCCACCAGGAATACCATTAGTTTGTCCAGGAGAGATTATATCACAAGAGGCCGTAAATATAATAAAAGATTATATCGCCAATGGAAAAACTGTAATAGGAGCAGTAAATAATAAATTACAAGTAATAAGCGACAAACAATGAATATGGGAGGAAAGCTGTAGGTTTTTTACGGAATTATATATTAATGAAAAACACTAAAGAATTGTATTCTTAATTTTTAAATTATTACTTTTAACTATTAACTGAATATAAGTATTATGATAAAATATAGCTATTTAGAATAACATATGGACAATAAGAAATAAAAAAAATAAAGTGCGGGGAGGAATGGAAAGTTATATTATGGAAACAAATATTGTTACCAAACAAAAAGATGAAGTTAAGGTGAAAAAGCCTAAACATTATAAAGTTGTTATGTATAACGATGATTACACAACAATGGAATTTGTTATAAATGTATTAGTGGTTGTGTTTAATAAAAATATTATAGAAGCTGAAAAAATAATGTTGGATGTACATGAAAGAGGTAAGGGGATAGCAGGGATATATAGTTATGATATTGCATTTACAAAAGTTAGTGTTGCAATGTCAATGGCTAAAGAAAAAGGCTTTCCATTTAAGCTTACTGTAGAGGAGGCGTAGATATGAAAATCACCAATGAAGTTAATTTAATATTGCTCAAAGCATATCAGGAGGCAAAAGAAAGAAATAGTGAATATATTACTCCAGAGCATCTGTTATATGCAGCAACATTTAATGGCAGCGTTGAATATGCTATTAAAGAATGCGGCGGAAGCTTAGAAAACTTAAGATATAATCTAAGCACTTATATAAAAACATATATTAATAAAATTGGTCAAGGAGAACCACAGGAAAGTATTGAATTTCAAAAAGTTATATTAACAGCTGATGAACAGGTAAAATATAGTGGTAAAGACGCTATTGATGTAGATCATATAATTTCAGCAATTTTTAATTTAGAGGAGAGCTATGCTAGATATTATTTGGAGCAGGAAGGTATTACAAGAAGGGATTTATTGTATATTTTATGCCATAGTTTAGAAGACACAGTTCAAGATTCTTATGAAGATGAAGCAAAAGAAAATTCAGGTAAAGAAGAATTATTAGAATCTGTTGAGCGTGAGCATAATGATACTAAGAAAAAAGAAGATGCATTCCTTAATAAGTTTACAATAAATCTTATTGAAAAAGCAAAGGAAGAAAGTGAACCTTTAGTAGGACGAGAGGATATCATAGAAAGAAGTATCCAAATTCTCTGCAGAAGAGTAAAAAATAATCCTATTCATGTAGGAGAATCTGGTGTTGGAAAGACAGCTATTACATTAGGCCTTGCAAAACTTATAAGTGAGAATAAAGTGCCAGAAAAATTAAAAGGCAGCTCTATATTTTCTTTAGATATAGGATCAGTGATAGCAGGTACCAAGTACAGAGGAGATTTTGAAGAGAGAATTAAAAGAATTTTAGATTTAATTGAAAAGAAAGATAATCCAATTGTTTATATAGATGAAATTCATAATATTGTAGGAGCTGGAGCTCTAAATGGTGGGGCTTTAGATGCATCTAATTTATTAAAGCCATATCTTACAGATGGAAAAATTAGATTTATTGGAGCTACTACTTTTGATGAATATAAAAAGTTTTTTGAAAAAGATAAGGCATTAAGCAGAAGATTCCAAAAGATAGATGTCAAAGAACCGTCTATTAAAGAAGCAATAGATATACTTAATGGGCTAAAAGGTAATTATGAAGAATATCATAATGTAACTTATACAGATGAGGCTATAAGTGATGCTGTAACTTTGACTGATAAATATATAAATGATAAATATTTACCAGATAAAGCTATAGATATTATAGATGAAGCTGGAGCATATGTTAGAATGCATAATGAAAACCTAGAGGAAAAAATTGTGGTCGACAGAAAAACTATTGAGGAAATAATCTCAAAAGTCTGCAGTATTCCAAAGCAGACAGTAGAGAGCAGCGAAATTAATTCATTAAAAAATCTTGAAGAAAAATTAAAGGAAAACATATTCTCACAAGACAAAGCAATTGAAGAAGTGGTAAGATGTATAAAAATGTCTAGATCTGGATTAAATGAAGAAGATAAACCAGTAGCATCTATGCTCTTTGTAGGGCCTACTGGAGTAGGAAAAACTGAGATTGCAAGATGCCTTTCAAAAATGCTTGGAATAGAGCTTATTAGATTTGATATGAGCGAATATATTGAGAAGCATGCAGCTGCAAAACTTATTGGATCACCTCCAGGATATGTTGGGTATGAAGAAGGGGGACTATTAACAGATGCAATAAGAAAGACTCCTCATTGTGTATTGCTATTAGATGAAATTGAAAAAGCACATGAAGATATTTTAAGTGTGCTGCTACAGGTTATGGATTATGCAACTCTTACAGATAACAAAGGCAGAAAGGCTGACTTTAGGAATGCAATAATTATAATGACTTCTAATGCGGGTGCAAGAAATATAGGTAAAAAGCTTATAGGTTTTGGAGAAAGAGAAGTTAAAGGTGAAGCTATAATGGAAGAAGTTAAGAAATTCTTCACACCTGAATTTAGAAATAGGTTAGATAAGATAATTGTATTTAACAGTATGAGTGATTCTATGGCAGTTAATATTGCTAAAAAGCAGTTAAATGATTTTAAAATTAAGCTTGAAGGTAAGAATATTAAAATTAAATTTAGCGATGAATGTGTTGATTATGTTGCGAAAACAGGCATATCGGATGAATTTGGCGCTAGAGAAATTGCAAGAGTCGTCGCCTCTAAGATAAAACCATTGTTAGTGGATGAAATTTTATTTGGGAAATTGAGTAATGGAGGAGAATGTACAATTAAGTTAGTAGATGAGGAATTTAAATTGACAATAAATTAGAGTTAAAATGAAAAAGCATAACTATAAGTTATAAGATATCTTAGTGTTAATTTGCTTAATAAGGCACATGAAAATAAATAACAGGTCCAAAGCTGATATAGAAAGTAGGCTGGCAGATGGACTTGTTATTTTTTTTTATTGTGCGTAATTTTAGGTGAAAATATTAATGAATAAAAGCTGAAATTAAGGGTTAATATATTTAATGATAAAGAAAAAAACTTTAAACTAAAAGAGGAGGTGAACTATTGCAAAGCCGTATAATGACTTTGACAATAGAACATTGGAATGGAAGATAAGAAAATAATTTGTAAAGACTGTGGAAAAGAATTCGATTTTACAGTAGGAGAACAAGAATTCTATAAAGAAAAGGGATTTGAAAATGATCCTGTAAGATGTGGGGAGTGTAGAAGGGCTAAAAAGCAACAAAGTAGGTAATCAGCATAAGTTTTGTTGATTTATTTGAGAGCTATAAAACGTGTTTTATAGCTCTTTTGAATTTATATATTAACATAGAAAATTGTTTTAAGAATTCAGATAATGAAAAAAATATAACTAAAATTAAAAAGATATGAAAATTATATTGGATTTTTTGAACATTTGCTAGTATAATATAGAGAAAGATTTAAATTATTAAATTATAACAGAATATGAATTCTATTTTGGATTATTTTAATTATAATGTACATTATAATTAATTACATACTTATATTAAAAAAATGGTGATAAGGAATAGTATATAAGAGTTAACTTTTAAGAGAGCTAGAGTTTGGTGAGATCTAGTAAGTGGGCCTTATGGAAGCAGCCTTTGAATTTTATAGCTGAGAAATAAAAGTTGTTATATGTAACTTTTAATTAGGCTATAACGTAATCCTCACGTTATAGAGGTGGAGTATTAATTGTACTCTATCTGAGTGAACAATATTTATATTGTTTATTAGGGTGGTACCGCGAAGCAGTTCCTTCGTCCCTTGTTTGGGATGGGGGATTTTTTTGTCTTTAAAAAAAGAAAAGTAGTAAATTAATTAAATAAATAGGAGGTTATTTTTAATGGAGGAAATACTTGAAATCTTAGAAAAGAATAGCAGATATAGTGACGAGCAAATAGCTGTTATGACAGGAAAAACAGTTGAGGAAGTTAGAGAAGCAATAAGAGATTATGAAGAAAAAAGCATAATAGCAGGTTATACAACACTTATAAATTGGGAAAATACAGGCAGTGAAACTGTTACAGCTTTAATTGAGGTTAAAATAACCCCTCAAAGAGGCGTTGGTTTTGATAAGGTTGCAGAAAGAATATATAATTTTTCGGAAGTTAAGGCATGTTATTTAATGTCAGGAGGTTTTGATCTAACCGTTATTGTTGAAGGGAAAACCATGAAACAAGTAGCACTTTTCGTATCTGAAAAACTTGCAGTGCAAGAATATGTATTAAGCACAGCAACACATTTTGTATTGAAAAAGTATAAGGACCATGGCAAAATATTTAAGGAAAAGAAATTAGATGACAGGGAGGCAATATTCATATGATTTTAGAAGATATGATTCTTGATAATGTCAAGAATATGCCTCCATCAGGCATAAGAAAATATTTTGATATTATAAATGAGATGGATGATGTAATTTCTCTTGGAGTTGGGGAGCCTGACTTTGTTACTCCATGGAATGTTAGAGAAGCTGGAATTTATTCTTTAGAACAAGGGCACACACATTATTCTTCGAATGCTGGATTTATTGAACTTAGAAGAGAAATATCAAAGTATCTTTATAGGAGATTTGACCTTAATTACAATCCTGAAAATGAGATAATAGTCACAGTTGGAGGAAGTGAAGGCATAGATATAGCTCTTAGAGCTTTAGTTGGTCCTGGTGATGAGGTTATAGTTCCAGAACCAAGCTTTGTAGCATATAAAGGATGCACAGCATTCACAGGAGCAACTGCAAAGGTGTTAAACCTTAAAGCAGAAGATGAATTTAAATTAACTCCTGAAGCTTTAGAAGCAGCGATCACACCTAAAACAAAGGTGGTTATAATACCTTTCCCTAATAATCCAACAGGAGCAATAATGACAAGGGCAGAACTTGCTGGAATAGTAGAAGTGCTTAAGGATAAAGATATTATAGCAATTTCAGATGAGATATATTCGGAATTGTGTTATGGTGAAAAACATGTTTCAATAGCATCATTTCCCGAAATGAAAGATAAAACTTTAGTTATAAATGGTTTTTCTAAATCATATGCCATGACAGGATGGAGATTAGGGTATATTTGCGGCCATTCAATTTTAATAGAAGCTATGAAAAAAATTCATCAATATGCTCTTATGTGCTCGCCGACAACAGCTCAATATGCAGCTATTGAAGCCTTAAAGAGTGGAGATACAAGCGTAGAGGAAATGTGCAAGGAATATAATAGGCGAAGAAGAGTTTTGTTGAGTGGTTTTAGAAAGATGGGACTTGATTGCTTTGAGCCACTTGGAGCATTTTATATATTTCCAAGCATACAAGCTACGGGGGTAACATCAGATGAATTTTGTGAGCAATTACTCATAAGTGAAAAAGTTCTGGTTATTCCAGGTAATGCCTTTGGAGAATGCGGAGAAGGCTTCGTAAGAGTTTGTTATGCTTCATCTATGGAGGATATTATGGAAGCACTAAAAAGAATTGAAAGATTTATTAACAGATTAAAAGAAAAATAGAAAAGAAGCAGTCTGAATAGTAGATATTTAGATTGCTTTCTTAATAATGATATGAATTTGATGTAAAAAAGGTATATTACTTAATTATTTTTGTAAAATTAGTAGATATTTTTAACATAAATATAATATAAAATTGCTTGAAATCCAGACGAATACTATAGTATAAAAGAAAATAGTGTGTGCTGATGAAATATAAATGATAAAATATAAGAATATTGACATCATATTCCGAATATATTATTATAAATGTGGAAGCGATACCATAAGTCGCACTATGATTTATAATTTAAGAAGTAAAAAAATTAACTTAAATTAGAAAATACCTTAGAAATATGAATGGGGAATAGTATTTCAAATTTGGCTTTTAAAATGCTAAAGATTCAGTAAGGTATTTTTTTTATATTGCAATGGGGTGGATTTTATGCCAGTAACAATAAGTGATATTGCAAAGCGAGCAAAAGTCTCGGCGGCAACAGTTTCAAGGGTTCTTAATAATTCAGGATATGTAAAAGAAGATACTAAAGCAAGGATATTAGTAGCAATAAAAGAGATGAATTATACGCCAAGTGCAATCGCTAGAAGCTTATCAAAAAGTGAAACTAATACTATAGGTGTTATTGTTCCTGATATAACCAATGCTTACTTTGGAGAGATAATAAAGGGAATTAGTGAGATAGCTGAAAAAAATAATTTAAATATAATTTTATTTAATACAGATAATTATTTAGACAAAGAGGTACGTGCACTAAATTTACTAAAGGAACAGAGAATTAAAGGGATTGTTATGACGCCTGGCTTTGGTGAAGCAAAGTGCAATGATAGATATATAAAGACAATAGAGAATCTAAATATTCCAATAATTTTAGCTTCAGCAGATGTGAAATTTGTGGAGTTAAATGGAGTTTTTGTAGATAATGTAAAAGGCGGATTTGATGCAACGAATTTATTGATTAAAGAAGGGCATACTAAAATAGGAATTATGACAGGGCTTCTAAGTTCGGAACCTCAAATAGACAGGCTAATAGGCTATCAAAAAGCTTTAAAAGATAGCAATATTTCATTTGATACCAGATATGTTTATCATGGTGATTTTAAACTAGATAATGCATATGAATTGACTAAAAAACTGCTCAATGAGAAAGAACCTCCTACAGCACTAATAACCTGCAGCAATATGATGACCATGGGGGTAATAAAGGCTTTAAAGGAGAAAAATAAAGATATACCTAAAGATTTAGCGATAGTAGGATTCGATAAAATAGATTTTTTAGACATAGTAGGACTTAATATTACATATATGGAAGATTGTCCGATTGAATTAGGCAGAGCTTCAATGGAGATGCTTTGTGAAGTTATAGATAATAAGAAGAATAATAATTCAGGGCTTAAAAGGCTGATTATTTCACCACAAATAGTAGCCAGAGGTTCAGAAAAAAGATTAAAATAAGATATACAATGGGGTATAATCTTGTCTTATAGTTATAGATATCAAACATATAAATTTAATTTATAACTTGCAACTGATATTTTTAATAAACCACAAGCTGAAATTTATAAGTAATAAATTAAGTTTTGATTTGTTTATCTATATGATGCTAAAGGTAACATATTTAAAATATAGTACCATATTTATATTAATAACAGCCCTATTAGATTTAGGTCATGTAAAATTCATGATTTTAAATATTAAATATTATATTTAGGAGGAAATTTAATGAAGAAAAAATTATTATCATTATTAGCAGTTTCAGCAATAACAGTAACATTATTTGCTGGATGTGGATCAAGCGGTACTAAAACGGCTGATCAAGGTACTAGCACTGAAAAAGAATTTAAGGTTGCAATGGTAACTGATACAGGTGGAGTAAATGACCAATCATTCAATCAATCTTCATGGGAAGGCTTACAAAGCTTTGAGAAAAATAATAAAGGAGCTAAGGTAAGTTATTTAGAATCTAAACAAGAATCAGATTATGCTACAAATTTAGATAAAGCAGTTGATGGGGGCAATAAGTTAGTATGGGGTATTGGATTTGCAATGTCAGATGCATTATTAAATTCAGCAAAATCTAATCCTGATGTTAACTATGCTATAGTTGACAACTCATATGATGGCACACCAGATGGTACACCAGCGAACGTTACAGGAGTTATGTTTAAAGCTCAAGAACCGTCATTCATGGTAGGTTATATTGCAGGAAAGACAACTAAAACTAATAAAGTAGGATTTGTTGGTGGTATAACAAGTGGAATTATAGATCAATTCCAATATGGATACCAAGCTGGAGTAGCTTATGCAGCAAAAGAATTAGGAAAAGATATTTCTGTAGATGTTCAATATGCTGAAAGTTTCTCAGATGCTTCAAAAGGAAAAGCAATTGCAGAAAAAATGTTCTCTTCAGGATGTGACATTGTATTCCATGCAGCAGGTGGTGCAGGTGTAGGTGTAATTGAAGCAGCTAAGGAAGCAAACAAGTTTGCAATAGGTGTTGACCGTGACCAAGCATATTTAGCTCCTGATAATGTTTTAACATCAGCATTAAAATTAGCCAATGTTGCTGTTGAAAATCTATCAAAAGAAGCTATGAGTGGAAATAAAATTGGTGGTCAAACATTTACTTATGGTTTAAAAGAAAATGCTGTAGGAATTCCAACTGAAAACAAAAATATGGATCCAGAAGTATATAAAGCAGCTATGGCAATTCAAGATAAGATTAAAGATGGTACAATAGTTCCACCTTATAATAAAGAAACTTTTGATGCCTTTGGTAAATAATAACGCTCAAAAAAAGCAATAAAAAAATAGATATGCTTTGCTAACTAGTAAATCCCAGTTAGCAAAGCATATAAATTAAGGGAGGACCTTGTATGGAAATTAGCAAACAATATGCAGTGCAAATGCGTGGGATTACAAAAAAGTTTGGCTCGTTCTGTGCTTTAGATAATATCAATATTGATATTAAAAAGGGTACAATTCATGCATTACTTGGAGAAAATGGGGCAGGGAAAAGTACACTAATGAATGTGCTTTACGGATTATATCAGGCTGATCAAGGAGATATATATCTTAATGGTGAAAAGATAAATATAAAAAATCCTAATATTGCTATTGAGAATGGAATAGGAATGGTTCACCAACATTTTATGTTAGTTGATAATTTTACAGTAACACAAAATATAGTGTTAGGTAGTGAAATTACAAGCAAATTTGGAATATTGGATATGAAAAAGGCACGAGAGGAAATAGTAAATATAGTTAAAAAATATGGATTAGAAGTGGATCCAGATGCTAAAGTAGAAGATATTTCTGTAGGTATGCAGCAGCGTATAGAAATATTAAAGGCATTATATCGTGGAGCAGATTTATTAATATTAGATGAGCCAACAGCTGTACTTACTCCGCAGGAAATTGAAGATTTAATAGGCATTATGCATAATCTTATTGCTGATGGAAAGACAATAATTATAATCACTCATAAATTAAAAGAAATAAAGGAATCCTCTGATGTTTGTACAATTATTAGAAGGGGACAATATATAGATACAGTTAATGTTAAAGAAGTAAATGAAGATGAACTTGCTACTATGATGGTGGGGCATTCAGTTAAGTTGGTTGTTGATAAAACACCGGCAAATCCAGAAAATGTTATATTTGAAATAGACAATTTAACAGTAAAGGATGAAAGAAAGTTAGATGCAGTTAAAAATTTATCGCTTAAGATACATAAGGGAGAAATCGTTGGTATTGCAGGAATTGATGGGAATGGACAAAAGGAATTAATAGAAGCCATTACATGTCTAACAAAATGTGAAAGCGGTACCATTAAAATAAATGGAACAGAAATACAAAATACTACAACTGAAAATGTAATTAAGAATAAAGTTGCAACAATACATGAGGACAGACAAAAGCGAGGACTTGTATTAGACTTTACTGTTGCTGAAAATGTAGTAATAGAAAAATACAAGAGTAAGCCATATTGTAAAAATGGTTTCTTAAATAATAATGAAATTATTTCGCATACTAAAGATATGATAAAACAATATGATATAAGACCTGATAACTGTGAATTAGCTCCTGTTAGAGGATTATCAGGAGGAAATCAACAAAAGGTTATTATTGCTAGAGAAGTAGCTAATGATCCAGATTTATTAATTGCAGTGCAGCCAACTCGTGGTTTGGATGTAGGAGCAATAGAATATGTTCATAAAACATTGATTAGAGAAAGAGATAAGGGGAAAGCTGTGCTTTTAGTTTCCTTTGAGCTTGATGAAGTTATGAACGTTTCTGATACTATAGCTGTAATCTATGCTGGAACTATTGTAGGCACATTTAAACAAGGAGAAGTTGATGAAAATACAATAGGTTTATTAATGGCGGGAGGTAAACAAAATGAAAACAGTGGCAAAGATTCTTAAAAAGCCAGTTACTTCAACATTTATTGCAATATTTTTTGGATTTTTAGTTTCTGCAATAGTACTTAGTGCAGCAGGGTATAATTCAATGGATGCTTTTAGTGCACTTTTTAATGGAATTTTTTCAAGACCTAAATATATTTCAAATACAGTAATTAAGGCTACACCTATAATTTTAACAGGTCTTAGTGTTGCATTTGCTTTTAAAACAGGCTTATTCAATATAGGAGCTGAAGGTCAATATATTATAGGGACAATTGCTGCAACAATAGTTGGAATAAAGCTAAATTTACCAGCAGTATTAGAGGTTCCAGTAGTAATTTTATCTGGAGTTATAGCTGGAGCAATATTTGGCGGCATCGTAGGAGTACTCAAGGCGAAGTTTGGTATACATGAGGTTATAACGAGTATAATGCTGAATTGGATTGCATTATATTTGTGTAATTTCGTTGTAGCAAGTGATGCATTTCATCAACCAGATTCAACAAGTACTTTTATGATTAATGAATCTGGTTTCACTTCAATATTGAGCAATTGGAAGACTTCAGCTGCTGGAATTAAAACACTTTCAAATACTCCATGGCTTTCTGAAGTGCTAATAAAAACTGATGTAAATATTGGAATTATAATAGCAATTATAATGGCGGTAGTAATATCAATATTATTATATAAATCTACTAAAGGATACGAGTTACGCGCAGTTGGATTAAATAAGGATGCAGCTGAATTTGCAGGAATAAATGTTAATCGTAATATAATACAATCAATGGTAATTGCAGGTGCACTATCAGGACTTGCAGGTGCATTGATTATTACGGGAACTGCACCGCATAAACTATCTACTTTGGCAGCTTTTGAGAACTATGGCTTTAATGGATTATCAGTTGCATTGATTGCAGGAAGTTCACCAATTGGATGTATATTTGGCGGATTACTTTATGGAGGCCTATTATATGGAGGACAATCAGTACAATCTGCTATAGGTGCACCATCAGAAATAATAAATATTATGATAGGTACCATAGTATTCTTTGTCGCATTGACTAGAATAGTACCTATTTTAGCCGATAGACTTGTGAAGAGAGGTGAAAAGAATGCTAAGTAGCATAACATTATTAATAGGTATAACATTGATGTATTCTGCACCATTAATTTTTGGAGCATTGGGAGGCGTTGTCTCTGAGCGATCTGGAGTCGTAAATATTGGGATCGAAGGTATGATGACTATAGGTGCTTTTACGGGTGCAGCAGTAGGATACTATTCTGGTAATGCGTGGTTTGGATTTCTAGCAGCAGGAATTGCTGGTGGAATAATGGCTTTATTACATGCAGTAGCTTCTGTAACATTTAATGCAGACCAAACAATATCTGGTATTGCTATAAATCTTTTAGGGCCTGGTTTTGCTTTATTTTTATGTAGACTACTATTTGAAGGTGCTACTATGACTAAACCAGTTACTTCTAAATTGCCAAAAGTATTTGGAGTAGATATTACAGTGATTTTAGCAATTATAGTTACAGTAGTAGTATGGTTCATTTTATACAAAACTAAATGGGGTCTCCGTATTCGTGCTGTAGGAGAACATCCAGCAGCGGCAGATACCCTTGGAATTAGTGTAACAGGAATTCGTTATACATGTGTTATAATTTCTGGTATATTGTCAGGATTTGGTGGAGCAGCTATGACTCTTGCAATAATAGCCCAATTTACTCCAACAGCAATCAGTGGGCAAGGTTTTATTGCATTAGCGGCAGTTATTTTCGGAAAATGGACTCCACATGGTGCATATGGAGCATGTTTATTGTTTGGATTTGCACAGGCTTTAACAGTTGTATTAGGTGGAGGAAGTTTTGCAATACCATCACAAATACTTGCGATGTTACCATATATTTTAACAATTGTAGTTTTAATTCTTTTCGTCGGAAGATCAGTTGCACCTAAAGCGGATGGAGTGCCTTACGAAAAAGGAACACGTTAGTCAGTTTATAGTCTACAATTAACAGTTTGTTTGAAGAAAAGCTTTCAGCTTTTTTCAAATATATATTATATATAAAGTAAATTTAGGCAGATTAATTTAAGAATTTCGCTGGAAATTTTTAATATGTTAATATGTGTAAGTAAAAATAAAATTAAGGAGTAAATGAATATGGATATAGCTAGATATATAGATCATACAATATTAAAGCCGGAAGCTACTGCTGAGGATGTAAAGAGACTTTGCTTAGAAGCAAAGGAATATAATTTTGCATCTGTTTGTGTAAATACATGTTACACAAAATTGGTCAGCACTGAGCTTGCAGGAAGTGATGTTAAGACATGTGTAGTTGTTGGTTTCCCATTAGGAGCTATGACTAAGGAAGCAAAAGCATTTGAAACTACAGAGGCTATCGAAAATGGCGCAAATGAAATAGATATGGTTATAAATGTAGGCGCATTAAAGGCTAAAAATTATGACTATTTAAAAGAAGATATAGAAGCAGTAGTGAATGCGGCTGCAGGAAGAGCAATAGTTAAAGTTATTATTGAAACATGTTTATTAACTGATGAAGAAAAAGTTAGGGCTTGTGAAATTTCAAAAGAAGCTAAGGCTGATTTTGTAAAGACATCAACAGGATTTTCAAGTGGTGGAGCAACCAAAGAAGATATTGCTCTTATGAGAAAGACTGTAGGACCTGATATGGGTGTAAAAGCATCTGGGGGAATAAGAGATTTTAAGACAGCTATGGATATGATAAATGCAGGTGCAAGCAGAATAGGTGCAAGCGCTAGTATCGCTATAGTTAGAGAAAGTAAATAAATTTTAAAAATGCACAATGTACAATTGCAAATTGTACATTGTGAATTTTCAATTGAAAGAGGGTGTTTATATGAAAATGATTGATATAATAAGCAAAAAAAGAGCGGGCTTGGAACTTACAACAGAAGAGATAAACTTTTTCATAAAAAATTATACCAATGGAAGTATTCCAGATTATCAGGTGTCAGCACTTCTTATGGCAATTTGTTTTCAAAAAATGAATATGCGAGAAACAAGCGATCTTACTATGGCTATGGTAAACTCAGGGGATATCCTAGACTTATCTAACATCGAGGGAATAAAAGTTGACAAACATAGTACTGGAGGAGTTGGTGATACTACAACATTAGTACTTACACCAATGGTTGCAGCACTTGGTATTCCTGTTGCAAAAATGTCAGGAAGAGGTCTTGGGCATACTGGTGGTACAATAGATAAATTAGAATCATTTGAAGGGTTTTCAGTTGAAATCAGTGAAGAGCAATTTATTGAGAATGTAAATAATAATAAGATAGCTATAATGGGGCAAACAGCTGATTTGGCGCCAGCGGATAAAAAGCTATATGCTTTAAGAGATGTTACAGGAACAGTTGAAAATATATCACTTATATCATCAAGTATAATGAGTAAAAAAATTGCTGCTGGAGCAGATGCTATTGTATTAGATGTTAAAATTGGTGATGGAGCATTTATGAAATCTTATGAAAATGCAAAAGAACTTGCAGAGGCCATGGTTAACATAGGAAAGAATGTTAATAGGAATACAGTTGCAGTAATTTCTGATATGGATCAGCCTTTAGGATTTGCAGTTGGAAATGCACTAGAGGTTAAGGAAGCAATAGATACATTAAATGGTGTTGGTCCTGAGGATTTATTAGAATTATGCTTAACACTCGGAAGTAATATGGTAGTGCTTGCGAAAAAAGCTGAAACTGTAGAAGAAGCTAGAAAGATGTTGATCAAGGTAATAGAAGATAAATCCGCACTTAACAAATTAAAAGAATTTATTGCATCGCAAGGTGGAAATCCGAAGCAAGTTGAAAATACAGAACTTTTACCAAAAGCTAAATATATTGTAGAGGTTAAGAGTGAAAAAGAAGGATATGTTTCAAAGATAGATTCGCAGCATATAGGACTTATAGCAATGGAACTCGGAGCTGGCAGAGCAACAAAAGAAGACACTGTAGATTTAGCAGTTGGCATAGTTTTAAATAAAAAGAGAGGCAATAAGGTTTCAGTTGGTGAAACTTTAGCGTATATACATGCAAATGATGAAAGCAAAATAGAAAAGGCAAAGAAAGATATAATTGGAAGTTATCATATAACAAGCGAAAATAGGGAAGCGGTTCCATTAATTTATGGAGTCGTTAGGTAATTAAGAGGTATGAGTTAAGAATTATGAGTTAAGGTGCAAATTCCAAAGGAATTTGTAAAAATAGACTTTAAGAAATGCTTTGTGTTTCATCCTTAACTATGAACTCTTAACTTTTAACTCATAACTGAAGAAAGAGGTGTTTGTAAATGATAGATAGAGTAATATGGATAGTTTTAGACAGCGTAGGAATGGGAGAAATGCCAGATGCAGAAAAATTTGGAGATGTTGGTGCTAATACAATAGGAAATATTTCTAAAGCAGTTGGTGGATTGAATTTACCTAATATGGTGAAGCTAGGACTTGGAAATATAGAAAATATTAAAGGTGTAGAAGCCTCAAAAGCACCAATAGGATGTTATGCTAGATTTAGAGAAGCATCTAATGGTAAAGACACAACAACAGGTCATTGGGAAATGGGAGGCGTTATATCAGAAAAAGCATTTCCAACTTACCCCAATGGTTTCCCAAAAGAGGTAATAGAAAAATTCGAGAAATTAACAGGAAGAAAAGTTATAGGAAATAAGCCATCTTCTGGTACAGTAATATTAGATGAACTTGGTGAAGAGCAAATGAAAAGTGGAAGTGTTATTGTTTATACATCAGCGGATAGCGTATTTCAAATAGCTGCGCATGAAGATGTAGTGCCATTAGAGGAATTATACAAAATTTGTGGGATTGCAAGAGAAATGTTAACTGGAGAACATGCTGTTGCAAGAGTAATAGCTAGGCCATTTGTTGGAGAGCCAGGAAACTTTACTAGAACACCAAATAGAAGAGATTTTTCACTATTACCACCATATGATACTGTTTTGAATAAAATAAAAAATGCTGGATTAGATGTTATTGGTGTTGGTAAGATAGAAGACATATTCTGCGGTCAGGGTATAACAGAAGCAATTCATACTAAAGATAATATGGATGGAGTAGATAAAACCTTAGATTATATGAAAAAGGATAACAAGGGCTTAATATTTACTAATCTTGTTGATTTTGATATGAAATGGGGTCATCGTAATGACTTCAAATCTTATGCAAAAGGTTTAGAAGAATTTGATGCAAGACTTAAAGAAATTATAGATACCATGAAAGAAAGCGATATCTTATTTATAACAGCAGATCATGGCTGCGATCCTACTATGCCAGGAACTGATCACAGCAGAGAACACGTTCCATTTTTAGCATATGGAAAACAATTAAAAAAAAATGTTAACTTAGGAACTAGAAATTCTTTTGCAGATATGGGGCAAACAGTAGCAGAAGTATTAAAGGTTGAAAAAATAAACAATGGAGCAAGCTTTTTAGAGCAGCTGGCAGTTTAAGGTTAACACCTTACAGTTAAAGAACAAACTAAGATGCAGTTAAAAAAATATATACTTACGAGAAGGTAAAAGCATATTAATATATAAATATATCAGAAAGAGTTTGTAAATTGCAGATACTGTTAGCTGTAAAATGTAAACTGATTTAAGGGGTGGGATTTTATGGATTATGAAAAACTTATAAAGACAGCTTTAGAGTATAGAAACAGAGCTTATTCACCTTATTCTAAATTTAAAGTGGGAGCAGCAGTGCTTTTTGAAAGCGGAAAGATTTATGGAGGATGCAATATAGAAAATGCATCTTTTGGAGCTACAAATTGCGCTGAAAGAACCGGTATATTTAAAGGAATATCAGAGGGAGAAACAAAAATAAAGGCTATAGCAGTAGTTGGAAGTCTGGAAGAATACACATATCCTTGTGGTATTTGTCGTCAAGTAATTGTAGAATTTGGCGATGAAGATGTAAAAATAATAATAGCTAAAAATGAAAAAGAGTATATGGTAAAAGACATGGATGATATTTTACCAGGAGCTTTTAAAAAAGACGCATTAGGAAAACTGTAAATTAAATAAATTGGAGGTATACAATGAGTATTCATATTAACGCACCAGAAGGTGCTATTGCAGAAAGCGTATTATTACCAGGAGATCCTTTAAGAGCAAAATTTATTGCAGAAACATTTTTGGAAAATGCAGTATGCTATAATGAAGTTAGAGGAATGTATGGTTTTACAGGAACATATAAAGGAAAAAGAGTTTCTGTCCAGGGAACAGGAATGGGGATACCATCAATTTCAATATATGTTAATGAATTGATTCAAAGTTATGGAGTTAAGAATCTTATAAGAGTTGGAACTTGTGGTGGATATAGTGAAAAGGTAAAAGTTAGAGATCTTATAATAGCTATGTCAGCGTCAACAGATTCAAATTTAAATTTAGTAAGATTCAAAGGAAGAACATTTGCTCCAACAGCAAGTTTCGATTTATTAAAACCTGCCTACGATATTGCAGTTGAAAAAGGTTTTGATCCAAAGGTTGGAAGTATATACAGTTCAGATGTATTTTATGGTGATGATACTGAAGATTGGAAGAAATGGGCTAAGTTTGGATGCTTAGGAGTAGAAATGGAAGCAGCAGCATTGTATACAATTGCAGCTAAATTTGGAGTTAACGCGTTAGCTCTACTTACAGTAAGTGATCACTTTGTAACTGGAGAAGTTACAAGTGCAGAAGAAAGACAATTAACATTTACAAATATGATGGAAGTTGCGCTTGAGACAATAGTAAAATCAGATAAATAATAATTAAATAGATAATAAACCAAAAAAGATTCGTACTTGATTTATGTGTTTGCTAATTTTTGAAATTAACGATCATCCTAAATTATAAGGCGGATCTTCTATTTTTATATTAAAAAGTAAGAAATAACTCATTCATTGTAAACAAAAAATAAGAAACTAGCTACTAACTAATCTCTTATTCTTATTTAGTGGGTATATAAGGGTTTGATTATACTGAAATTTAGGGATAATTTCAATATGCTAAATATCTTATCACTATTACATTATATGACATAATATAAACTTTTTCAACGATTGAAATAGGAAAAAATTTATTATAAAGAAAAATATTTTAATACAATTGATATTTTGATTATAATATACAAATAAAGGTAGTAGAGGTGGATATTTTTATTGGGTATAATAATATAAATAAAAATATTATATTTACTATACAAAGTATGTGTTTATTATCTATAATTATTTTTGATAATGATTAAAATTTAGAAATATGAGGTATAAAGTAATATGAATATACAAATATTTGGGACCAAGAAATGTTTTGATACTAAAAAAGCAGAGCGTTTTTTTAAAGAAAGAAACATAAAATTTCAATTTATCGATTTAAATGAGAAAGCTATGAGCAAAGGTGAATTTAATAGTGTACTTAATTCCGTAAGTATTATTGATTTAATAGATACTAAATCAAAAGAGTATACAAAGCTAAATTTTAATAATATACGAAGTGCTGAAGTAAAAACTGAACTATTATTAAAGAATCAAAAGGTTATTAAAACACCTGTAGTTAGAAATGGTAAGGAAGCAACTGTTGGATATAATTCGGATATTTGGAATAAGTGGATAGAAGAACAATAAAACTTATTAATATATAAGTTTTTATTTAATTCTTAAGTCAAAAGAATGTATACTATATAAATATTTTTACAATACTAAAATTGAAGTTAGTATCAGTAGATTTTAGAAAGGATGAAAATATTTATGGCAAAAGCAGGAATGAGAAGACCAGATCCCAGTGAACCACATGGAACAGAAAGCAATCATAAAATGAATTATAAAAAAAATGATGTAAGGAATGTTCCTGGAGAAATTCAAGGGAAAGCTAAAACAGGGAATAAGAAAGCATCACCTATAGAGTAAAATGATTTAGCAGAATATATAAAAAAGGATGAAATTTATTTTTATTTCATCCTTTTTTATATATCAAGGATATACTCTAGCACATAGTTAATAAAGTAATATTCCTATGATGGTAATTTCTATATGAGTAAATACTTAAATAAGTGTAAGTAAGTGTGCTATTTTTGTTATTACTAACATTAGGTGAAATTCAAAGAATTTTTGACAAAAAATAAGAAATATAGAATAATATAATTTAATTAAGTATATTTTCTGGAAGACTTTAATTGCAAAACTTGTTTTCAATAATAATGTAGAATTAGATTATTGTTAAGTATACTATGGTCTAATAAATCAGGTGAATTGTGGTAGAATTTGTTTTAAATAATAATATTTTATTTCAAAACAGTTAAAATTATTATCGAAATATACGATAATAAACTAACATTACATTTAGAAGTAAAAAATAGGGTATGATGGGTGTGAGAGTGAATGGATGAGAATAATACAAGGGTAGTAAGCTTTAACCAGCTAGAAGAAGGAATGATATTAGCAAAAGATGTAGAACAAAATGGAAGGGTATTACTAAAAAAAGATATTCCAATAAATAAGCAGATGATAAAAAGGATACAAGGTTTGTTGTTTATTGGAAACGTAATAATATACGATAGAAAAGTACAAAAAAATATTATTAAAAAGAAAGAACCTAATAAAGTGGAAGAGGAATTTAAAGAGATAGCTTTAAAGCTACCTAAAACGTTTAGACAATTAATGAATGAAAATGGAGCAGCTATGAATGAAATTAGAGAGTTTTCTCAAAAAATTCAGAGTGAATTAAAACCAAGCAGCTTAGTTATAAAAAACATAGTGCTTTATGGAAGTGGGACAGACTCCATTTATAGACATGGAGTGAATGTTGCAGCATTAAGTGCTCTTTTGGGAAAATGGCTAGAACTTGATAAAGCGCAGTTAAATTTGTTAGTTTATTCTGCAATTCTACATGATTTTGGAAAGACTAAAATAGATAGAGAAGTGTTAGATAAAGAAGCAGCTTTAACCCCAAAAGAATTAAAGGTAATAAAAACTCATGCACAGGTAGGGTATAAATTTATAAAGAATATTTCATTTTTGGACAAGGCGGTAAGTTATGGTGTTCTAATGCATCATGAAAGAGTAGATGGTTCTGGATATCCATTGGGGTTAAAAGGAAAAGAGATACATCAGTTTGCAAGAATTATTGCTATAGCAGACGTATTTGACGCAATAAATTCAGATAGAACATATAAGAAAAAAAAGTTACCATTTGAAGCCTTGCAGATAGTTAAAGATGAAGGACTTGGAAAATTAGACTATGAATATGTAAAAGTATTTCTAGAACATATAGTGGGTTATTATATAGGAGAGGAAGTATTATTAAATACGAACGAAAAATGCAAGATAATACTGATGAATGTAAATGATTTAGAAAAACCTCTTATATTAAAAAATGATGAATTCATAGACTTAGCGAAGGAAAAAGATTTATATATTAAAGAAATATTATTTTAAAAGTATAATTGCAGCAATAGGGGGAGAGTTTTATGAAGAATAAAAAGGAATTGGTAAACGTCCAAGAATTGAAATCAGGAATGGTCATTACAAAAGATGTTATAAAGAATGGAAATCTTCTAATAAAAGAAGGATCAGTTGTAAATGAAGAGCTAATTGCTCGATTAAATAAGGCATATTTTCTTGAAAAGATTGAAGTCAATGTGTCCGAAGAAGTTATAGCACAAAATACTAAAGAAGCAGAAATGAAAAAGGTAGAAGAAACGTTTAAAGAAATAAGTTCAGAGCTAAAAGATATGTTTTTAAAATTAAGCAGAGTTAAGGAAAATAGAGTTAATGATCTTAGAATATTCTCAGAAAAAATCCAAAGGGAATTGAAGTCTGCTGAAATTGTTATAAGCAATGTCGTCTTTAGGGGGAGTGGAGATGATCCAATATATAGACATGGTGTAAATGTTGCAGCCCTAAGTGCTCTTTTAGGAAAATGGATTGGACTGGAACAATCAAAAATAAACTTACTAATCTATTCAGCATTATTGCATGATTTTGGTATGACTAAAGTAGATTTAAAGATTCCAGAAAAACCTGATATTTTAATACAAGGAAGATATAATGATGTAAAACAGCATACTAAAATAGGATATAAACATGTTGATGGCATTCCATTTCTAGATAAGTCTGTGAGTTATGGAGTACTTATGCATCACGAACGAGAAGATGGATCTGGGTATCCACTTGGAATAACTGGAGAAAAGATACATTGCTTTGCAAAGATTATTGCAATTGTAGATGAACTTGATGTAATGAACTCGGATGAAAAATATAGAAATAAAAGAGGTCCATTTGAGATTTTAGAGATAATTAAAGAAAAGAGCTTAAACAAATTAGATTATGAATATTCAAAGGTATTTTTAGAACATATAGCTAATTATTACATGGGTGAAGATGTATTACTAAGTACAGGGGAAAAAGCTAAAATACTGCAGATAAATGTAAATGATTTGTCTAAGCCATTATTATTAAAAGATGGTGAGTTTATAGATTTAAGCAAAAATAAAGATATATACATAAAGGAACTAGTATTAAGCTAGGATTAAATAATCGATTGAGGTTTAAATATTAAAGGAATAATGAAATGGGTAGTCCTGATGTTTGCCTGCTATAAAATATAAGAGGATTTATACAATTGTATTTTAAACGCAGCATTGTTTAATAGAAGGCTACCCATTTTTATAATATGAATATATTTATATAATTATTAACATATAAATATAAGTTAAAACTTGTAATTTTCAGATGATATAAATTAATAAACAGCTCTTAATAAATTATGACTGAAAAGTGATAAGTCTAGTTTACATGTTGTATATTTATATTAATTATTCTATATCTTAACTTATAATTATCATGAATTTAAAACGAATAATTTATATTATAATTAGAATAGTACTCATAAAATATAGGGTATATATATAAAATTATAAGAAAGGATTGTAGAAGCATGAGTAAAGAAATAAAGTCGTCAAGGATATATTCGGATTTAGATTTTGAATTTAGGGATGTTAACAGGTATATTTCACAAAGCCATTATAAAGAAGAAATGTCAAGCAAGGTAGAACCATATTTAAAGGAAAATTTAAAAAAAGGATATGTTTCAGGAGTAAATAATATAAAACTTTATTATGAAAAATATATAGTGGAAAACTCAAAAGCAGGTGTTGTTATATGTCATGGATTTGGCGAGTTTACAGAAAAGTATAATGAAGTTATCTATTATCTTATGAGAGAAGGATATTCGGTCTTTATTCTTGAACATAGAGGGCATGGACGTTCTCAAAGGCTTGGAATGGATGAGTACCAAATTAATGTTGAACGGTTCAATTATTATGTGGATGATTTTAAGAAATTTATAGATGAGATTGTTCTTCCTCAAAATGAAAATAAGAGTTTATTTTTATTTGCTCATTCAATGGGAGGAGCAATAGGAACTGTTTTTTTAGAGGCGTATACTAAATATTTTAAAGCAGCGGTACTTAGTTCTCCGATGTATGAAATAAATACAGGAAAAGTGCCTAAAGTATTAGCCAATGTTGTTGCGGGAGGAATGAAGCTTTTTGGGAAAGGAATTAATTATCTTCCAGGGCAATTGCCTTACAGGGATAAAAAAATATTTTCTAGCAGATCTACCAGCTGTAAGGAAAGGTATGACTATTTGCAGGAGAAAATTAGAAATAATAATTGTTATCATAGTGGAGGATCTTCTGCAATATGGTATCTTGAAAGCTTAAAGGCAACTAGAAAACTAATTAAGAAGGAGAATGCTTTAAAAGTAAAAATACCAGTGTTATTATTTCAAGCAGAACATGATACTCATGTTATTCCAAGGGCACAAAATAAGTTTTCAACTTATGCTGAAAATTGTGAACTAGTTTATGTAAAAGACTCCAAGCATGAAGCTTATTTTGAAAAAGATGGAATTTCATTTCCTTTTTTTAATAAAATTTTATCTTTTTATGATAGAAATATTTAAGAACAAAATCTAAATTGCAGATTTTGCTCTTAAATATAAAAATATTAATTATATATAGAAATGTTATCTTAGAAATTGTTCAAGTATATCAGCACCAGTAGGCTTAGTTCCATCAATGATATCATTATATTCATCTAATCTTTTAGTTTCTTCTTCAGTTAAATTTGTGTTTGAACGTTTTTTGTCCATCAAACATTTAAAATCAGCATATTTTTTATCTCCAAGTCTTCCTTTAATAATACAGTCAATAAGTGAATGCAAAGTTTTCTTTTGATCTTCTGAAAGGGTTTCACCTTTATCTTTACATTTTTTAATTTCTTGGAGTTCCTTTTTTTGTTCAGCAGAAAGATACTTATGGTTTTTTTCATTAAAGATATCAAATCCTTTAGATTTGCCATCTTTATGAGCATAAGATATTTGATTTTCTAAATTAGAGTAACTGAAATATGTATATGCTGATGCTGATGTAGGAGCAAGAGCTAAACAATTAATCATAACTAAAGAAGTTACTATATATTTTATATTTTTTTTATTCATTTGCATACCTCCGTAAAAATTCAATTTCAAAGCTAGTATGCACATAAATAAAAAAAATATTACTTTATTTTTCAATATAATCAATACAGTTATTTATGCATAAATTAATAATAGAGATAAATAGTAGCAGAATTAGATTGATAAAAATATATATTTTAGTGTTATATGGAAAAAAATGTAACAAGAGTGGTATAATATATGAGGATAAAAGGAGATAAATTTATGAATTCGTGGATTTCAGAGAGTATATTTTATGAATTTTACACATTAGGAGTTTGTGGTGTATTAGAGCCTAAGAAAATTTATAAAAATGAAAATAGAATTTCTAAAATTGAAAAGTGGATACCACATTTAAAAGAAATGAGTGTTAATGCTGTTTATTTTACACCAATTTTTGAATCCAGTTATCATGGTTATGATACTAAAGATTATTATAAAATAGATAAAAGACTTGGAACCAATAAAGATTTTAAAGAAGTGTGTATTAAGCTTCATGAAAATAATATAAGAATAATACTAGATGGAGTATTTAATCATGTGGGCAGAGAATTTTGGGCATTTAAGGATGTTCAAATTAATAAAAGAAATTCTAGATATTGTAGCTGGTTTGTAGATTTGAATTTTGATAGTAAAAGTCCTTTTGGGGATGAGTTCAGCTATAAGTCATGGAATGGATGTTATGAACTAGTAAAGCTTAATTTAAAAAATCAAGAAGTTATAGATCATTTATTACAAGCTGTAGGGACGTGGATAGATGAATTTGATATAGATGGTTTAAGGTTGGATGCAGCGGATAGCATTGATTTTGAGTTTTTTAAGACTTTAAAAAAATTCACTGAAAGTAAAAGAAATGATTTTTGGCTTATGGGAGAAGTCATTCATGGAGATTATAATAGATGGGCAAATTCAGAAAGATTAGATTCAGTAACAAATTATGAATGCTATAAAGGAAATTACTCAAGTCATAATGATAAAAATTACTTTGAAATTGCATATTCATTAAATAGATTATTTGGAAGAAATGGGTTGTATAAAAATTTATGTTTATATAACTTTGCTGATAATCATGATGTAAGCAGGCTCGCTAGTATTTTAAAAGTTCCTGAATATATATATAATGCTTATACGCTTTTATATACAATGCCTGGAGTACCAAGTATATATTATGGAAGTGAATATGGCATTAAAGGAGTTAAAGAAAAGGGAAGTGATTTATCATTAAGACCAGAATTAGATATTGAAAAAATAGACGAGAAAAATGAAAAGTTATTTAAATTAATCAAGAAGCTTGGGAAAATTAGAAGTGAGAGTGAAGCTATAAAATATGGTGAATATGAACAGATTCTTGTTAAAAACGAGCAATTTGTATTCAGGAGATTCAGCAAAAATGATGAAATATATGTGATTTTAAATTTAAGTGATAAAGAATGTTATCTGGAGTTTGAATTACAGATTACAAAAGGACTTGATCTGTTAGACGGAAATGAAAACATAATTGATGGCGGAAAAATAAAATTAAGCGTTCCAGCATTTTCATCAAAAGTAATAAAAGAATTAAAAAACTAAAACAGATTAATGTTAGGAGTTTAGACTTCCACTATTAAAAATTAGATGTTTAATATGGGTATTAGAGGAGTAATAATAGAATGAATTTATTAGATAATGATTATAATAATTATGCTGGAAGATTAGGCGTAGAATATGCTGAGAGTAGTGCAAAGTTCATATTATGGGCGCCTAATGCAAATAAGGTGCGTTTAGCTTTGTTTGGCAGAGATGAAAAGAATTATATGAATCCTCCGGAGGAAATACTTGATATGAACAGAAGTTCACAGGGTATTTGGGAAATTGAAGTTAAGGGAGATTTAAAAGGAGAATTTTATAACTATTTAGTCACGAATAGTGGAATAGAAAGAGAGGTAACTGATCCTTATGCTCAGGCAGTAGGTGTTAACGGAAATAGAGGAATGGTAGTTGATCTTAGGGAAACTGATCCTATAGGTTTTGATAAAGATAAAGCTCCAGAATCAAGTGATGCAACAGCATCAATAATATATGAAGTTCATATAAGAGATTTTTCAGTAAGTGAAAGTTCAGGGATAAGATTTGAAAGAAGGGGAAAATTTCTAGCATTTTGTGAAAATGGTACTACTATTCCAAATAGTGATATAAAAACAGGAATTGATTATTTGAAAGAACTGGGAGTAACGCACATTCACTTACTTCCATCTTTTGATTATGAAACTGTTGACGAAAGTAAAGCAGATGTGCCACAATACAATTGGGGATATGATCCAAAAAATTATTTTGTACCTGAAGGTTCTTATTCTACAAATCCCTTCCGTGGGGAAATGAGAATCAAAGAATTTAAAGAAATGATACTAGGTATTCATAAAGCAGGAATTAGAGTGGTAATGGATATGGTTTATAATCATACCTATAAAAGTTATGAATCTAATTTAAATTTAGCAGTACCAGGATATTATTATAGACAAGATCTAAATGGAAATTTTTCAAATGGTTCAGGATGCGGAAATGAGTTAGCTTCAGAACGTTATATGGTTAGAAAACTCATTATAGATTCAGTAATTTATTGGGCTAAGGAATACCATATAGATGGATTTAGATTTGATTTAATGGGACTTCATGACATTGAAACCATGAGAAGAATTAGGGAAGAATTAGATAAAATTGATCCAGCAATATTAATGTATGGAGAAGGCTGGACTGGTGGCTGGACACCACTTGGTGTGGGAGAATCAGCTGTTAAGCAAAATATAATCAAATTTGATAGAATGCAGATTGCAGCATTTAGCGATGATACAAGGGATTCTGTTAAGGGTCATGTATTTAATATAAATGAGAGTGGATATGTGAATGGAAAAACAGGACTTGAAGAAAATATCAAATTTTGTATAGTTGGAGCTACTTTTCAAAAAGGAATTGATTATAATAAGATTATATATTCAAACTTTGCATGGGCCAATGAGCCGTATCAATGTGTAAATTATATTTCGGCACATGATAACTATACATTATGGGATAAGTTGTATTTGACTAATAGAGATTCATCTACTCAGAAGCTCAAAAATATGAATAAGTTAGCAGCCGCTATAGTTTTAACTTCTCAAGGAATACCATTTTTTCAGGCAGGTGAAGAATTTTTAAGAACAAAGAAAAATGATGATGGCAGCTTCAATCATGATAGCTATAATGCTCCTGATAGAGTAAACTGCTTAGAATGGAATAGAGTATTTGAGTATAGAGAAATCGTTAATTACTATAAAGGTTTAATAAAATTAAGAAAAAGATATAAAGCTTTTAGAATGAATTCTAGTGAAGAAATTAGAAAAAATTTAACATTCTTAGAGTATGGAGAAGACTTTTATAAATCTGATGTTGTTGCATATAAGATAGAAGACAACAGTGGAAATAATTTATGTAATACTGTGGTGGTAATATTCAATCCAAATGATGAAGAAGTATTTATAGATTTAAAAGAATGCGGTTGGAGTGTTCTGGTAAATAAAGAAAAGGCTGGAGCTCACGAAATTTATTCTATAGAAGGTAATAATATAACTGTTCCTTCAAAGTGTGCACATGTTTTGATAAAAAAATGATTATTGGTATATTTAAATAACAAGTCAGCATGCTAGACTGTTTGGGTGGTATCATACTTAGTCAGCATGTTTACCTAACAGTATATTTTGTGTTTGATGTTAAAATAAACATGATATTTTTGACTTGTTATTTTTGTTAATATGCCTTGATGGAAGGTTTTGGTGATGTAAATGGAAGAGGATAAATATTTAGTGTTTTTAAATGACATAAATAAAGATAAGCCTAATGAATTTCAAAAAATAAATATGAAAGAATGTCCATTTTGTAATAGAGACAAACTTAGTGATGTTATAGATGAAAAAGGGCCATTTATGTTGCTTAAAAATAAATATCCAACTATAAAAGATACATATCAATTAGTTATTATAGAAACCTATGGCTGCGATACTGACATGGGAAAGTATTCTGAGGAATACATGGAAGAGTTAATCAGATTTAGTGTTACGCACTGGTTAAAGATAGAGGAAAGTGGAGAATATAAATCTGTTATATTTTATAAAAATCATGGACCAAGATCGGGTGGAAGTTTAAAACATCCACATATGCAGATTGTGGGTATAAAAGATATAGATTATAAATCTAGAATAAAGGATGACTATTTTGAGGGAATAGAGGTTCATAAAGGTGATGATTGTCTTGTGAATTTATCTCATAAACCATTTAATGGCTTTACTGAGTTTAACATAATAATAGAAGATGATTTACATGCATTAAATGAATTAGCACTTAATTTGAAAAAGATAGTTCATTATCTTTTAAATAATTATTTTGTAAAATGTGATAGTTTTAATATATTCTTCTATCACATCAAAGGAAAGATCATATGTAAGGTGACGCCTAGATTCACAAGTTCACCATTACTTCTTGGATATGGTATAAGGCAGATATCAAGTTGTGAGATGGAAATAGTAGAGAAATTAAAGGAAATGTATTATTAAATAATACTTATATGTAAATTGGCATATATTTTGATGTAATGCACAATGTATAATTAAGAATTAATTTATCTGGTCATAACTACAGAATAAAGGAATACTTAACTATAGTTGTGCATTAAATTTTTAACTTTAGGTATACTGTTTATATCAATTAATATTCATATATTTAAATTTATTTGTAAATACTTAATTTAAGGTACAATTAAAAAAAACAATAAATATTGAGGGGTGGTAAAGTGGAGAGTAATGAAGCTGGGAAGAAGACTAAGAATAAAAATAAAAAGGTAAAGAAAAAAGTAGAGCCATTAAAAATAATACCATTAGGTGGTCTTGGTGAGATTGGAAAAAACATGACGGCGTTTGAATATAAGGATGAAATAATAGTTATAGACTGTGGATTAGCGTTTCCTGATGAAGATCTTTATGGAATTGATATTGTAATTCCAGATGTAACATATTTAATAAAGAATAAGGATAAAGTAAAGGGGATTTTTATTACTCATGGTCATGAAGATCATATAGGTGGATTACCATATGTACTTAAGCAGATTAATATTCCTGTATATGGAACAAAGATTTCACTTGGATTAATTGAGGTGAAATTAAAGGAACATACTATGATTAGTGATTGTACGTTAAACATGGTAGAACCAGGTGAATTAATAAAATTAGAGCAGTTTAAAATTGAATATATTAGAAATAATCATAGTATACCTGATAGCTGCTCTATTGCATTACATACACCAGTAGGTGTTGTCGTTCACAGTGGGGATTTCAAAGTTGATTTTACACCAGTTGATGAAAAAGTTATGGATCTACAAAGATATGCACAATTGGGTAAAAAAGGAGTACTGCTTTTAATGGCTGATAGCACTAATGCTCTCCATAAAGGGTATACAATGTCAGAAAAAACTGTTGGTGAAACGCTGCAGAATCTTTTTGGTAAAGCAACAGGAAGGATAATCGTATCAACATTTGCATCAAATATTCATAGATTACAGCAAATTGCTGATTGTGCAATGAAGCATGACAGAAAAATAGCCTTTAGTGGAAGGGGGATGGAAAATATATCAGAAGTGGCAATTTCCCTTGGGTATTTGGTTATTCCAGAAGATATGATAATAAGCCTTGATGAGTTAAAAAACTATCCAGATGATAAGCTGACTATTGTTACAACAGGAAGTCAAGGTGAATCAATGGCTGCACTTACAAGAATAGCAGCATCAACACATAGACATATACAGATACAAGAAGGAGATATGGTTATTATTTCAGCAACTCCAATACCAGGAAATGAAAAAGCCGTATCGAATGTAGTAAATGACTTGATAGAGAAAGGTGCTAATGTTATTTATAAATCAATAGAAGATATACACGTTTCAGGTCATGCTTGTGAACAAGAATTAAGATTAATTGAGGCTTTATTGAAGCCTAAATTTTTTATACCAGTTCATGGTGAATATAAGCATTTAATTACACATGTTAAAATAGCACAAAGCATGGGAGTTAGAAAGGAAAATACATTTATCTTAGAAAATGGTGATGTTCTTGAATTAACAAAAAATAAAGGAGAAGTGACAGGTAAAGCACCATTTGGAAGGGTACTTGTAGATGGAATGGGAGTTGGGGATGTTGGAAATATGGTGCTTAGGGATAGGAAAAACTTAGCTGAAAATGGAATAATAACAGTGGTTGTAGCCATAGATAGAAGAAATAAACTAATCATATCAGGACCAGACATAGTTTCGAGAGGCTTTGTATATGTTAGAAATTCTGAAGAGTTAATTGAAGAAGTAAGAAAAATAGTAACTAACGTTGTGGAAAAGTGTTTAGAAAAAAATATAACTCAATGGGCAGAAATTAAAAATAGTATACGAAGAGAAGTCGATAATTTTGTGTATACAAAGATGAAGAGAAAACCTATGATTTTACCTGTAATCGTTGATTTATAATAAAAGTATAATAGTGAAGCATAAATAAAAAACCACAATTTTCTAGTAGGAAAAATAGTTTTAGAGAAAATATACTAGAAAAGCGTGGTTTATTAGGCACATGAAAAAAATAACAAGTCCAAAACTGACAAGAATATTTTTCATCAGGCAAGGAGGCGAAGTGCCATAATAGCGGGCCTATTATGGTATTTTGGCGATAAGCAGAGAGCCAAAATCTATGATTTTGCGCGAATCGCTTACTCAGCGAGCATAGTGAGTCGAGCTTCCTTTGATGGAAAATAGACTGGCAGATGGACTTGTTATTCTTTTGATTGTGCCATATTATAAGTTTAACTTGACTCTAACCTAAGGGTGGAGTTTATAATGTAATTAATAACAGTCTATTATTAAGTTTTTATGAGATTCTTAAAAATAATGTAATGGAACTTTAAAATTTTTGTTTAATTTAAGAGAGGATGAATTACATGAAAAAAATACCCTTTTCACCACCTGATATAACAGAAGAAGAAATAGAAGCAGTAGCTGATGTTCTTAGATCAGGCTGGATTACATCAGGACCAAAGCTTGCGGAGTTTGAAGAAGGAATTCAAAATTATTTAAAAGTTAATAAAGCATTAGCGTTAAATAGTGCAACAGCAGCAGAGGAGTTAGTACTTAAAGTCTTTGATTTTAAAGAAGGAGATGAAGTAATAACAACTCCATATACTTATACTGCAACTTCAAGTGCTGCAATCCATAGAGGTATTAAGCCTATATATGTAGATGTTAAGGAAGATACATTTATGTTAGATATAGATAAGGTAGCTGAAAAGATTACAGCTAAGACAAGAGCTATTATTCCAGTTGATATAGCTGGTTACCCATTTGATTATGATGCTTTAAAAAAGGTACTTAAAGATATGAATCGTGAAGATATTATGATAATCTGCGACTCTGCTCATTCATTTGGAGCTAAATATAAGGGAGAACCAGTTGGATCTCAGGCGGATTTTCATTCATTCTCATTCCATGCAGTTAAAAACTTAACTACAGGAGAAGGTGGAGCTGTTACTTTTAATGATAATCATTTTGGAGACCATGATGATTTACTTAAATACATGAGATTTACTGCAATGCATGGTCAATCAAAAGATGCATTAAGCAAACTTAAAGCTGGTGCTTGGGAATATGATATTATAAATGATGGACTTAAGTGTAATTTAACAGATATAGGAGCTGCAATTGGTCTAGTTCAGCTTAAGAGATATGAAGGAATGCTTGAAAAGAGAAGACAAATTTTTAAGACATATTCAGATATTCTAGGCAAAGAAGATTTTTCAATAATTCCAGTTACAAAGGATGATAACGGAACTGAAACATCATATCACTTATATCTTTATAGAGTTAAAGGGTTTAATGAAGAAAAGAGAAATGCAGCAATTCAAAAATTAGCTGAAATGGGAATAGCGACTAATGTTCACTATAAGCCATTACCAATGATGACACTTTATAAAAACCTAGGATATGATATTAAAAACTATCCAAATGCTTATGCACAATATGAAAATGAAATCACACTTCCAGTATATACTACCTTAGCACTTGAAGATGCGAAATATATAGCTGAAGAAACTGTGAAAGTTATTAAGGAATTATTAAGAAAATAACAAGTTGATTTCTTTCATATACCTAAAGAATTACTATAATAAAAATAGAGGCCTACAATTTATTGATTACTAATAAGTTGTAGGCATTATTTTAAGTTAAGAGTTAAAAGATTGTTGACTCTACCCTGAGGTAGGGGATTACAATAAATTTGAGATATATTATTCAAAAAATAGAAAATCAATATGCTAGTATATTTGAACTGCTATTTTCGTTTGCATGCCTACAGAGGAGGGATAATTTTGAAGATTGGTGAATTTGCTAAAAGATCAGGAGTAACAGTAAAAACATTACTTCATTACGATAAAATTGGACTTCTGAAACCATCACAGAAAACTGATGCAGGATATAGGATTTATTGCGAAGATGACTTCTTAAAGCTTCAACAGATTACAACTTTAAAGTTTATTGGGCTATCGCTTAGTGAAATAGGTCATATTTTACATGAAAGCGGAGAAAATCTAGAAAATATGATAAGCATTCAGAAAAAAGCCTTAGAAGAGAAAAAGAAGCACATTGATGCAGTTATAGCTGTTTTTAATAAAGCTAAAAATACAGCAAAGAAAAATGGCTTTTTAGACGCCAATAACTTAATTGATATTATAAAGATAACTAATATTGAAAGTGTGGTTAGGGAGCAATATAAAAGCGATAAGAATCTCAATATTAGAAATGATCTTCACAGCTATAATATCAATAAGGTGGATTTTGACAAGTGGTGTTTTAATCAAATTAACTTTAGAAAAAATGCAAAAGTCTTAGAGGTTGGATGTGGAACAGGGAAACTGTGGTATAAGAATAAAGAAAATATAGATGAAAGTTTAGAAATTATATTATCTGATTTCTCAAAAGGTATGCTAAAGAGTACAAAAGATAAATTAAAAGATTTAGATCACAACTTTAAGTATGAAGAAATAAATGTTGAAGATATTCCTTATGAAGATGAAAGTTTTGATATTGTAATTGCTAGGCACATGATTTATTTTGCACCGAATATAGAAAAAGCTATATCTGAAATTAAAAGGGTTTTAGTTCCAGGAGGTAGGGCTTACATTACGGTTAATTCCTGCGAAACTATGGCTGAATTAAATAAGCTTGCAGAAAAATTTGATTCAAGCCTAGGAATTGATAATAACGGGTATTCAGCTAGGTTTGAATTAGAAAATGGGGAGCCGATTATTAGAAAATATTTTGAGAAGGTTGATATAGAAATATTGGAAGGAAAAATTATAGTAGATAATCCGGAACCAGTAGTTTCATATAAAGCCTCAACAATTCAAGGAAGTTCCATACTTATTGGGGAAAAGAAGAAAGAGTTTACAAGGTACTTAGAAGGGTATATTAAAGAAAAGGGCGACATTTCTATAACTACGAAAATATGCATGTTTAAGGTAGCAAAATAGGAAAATAAAAGGTGATTAAGTAAAAAAGTAAGTCATGGAAAAATAGCTTTTATTAAGTTAAAAAATCAGTGGCAAATAAAAAGGAGAAAGAAAAATGAACATTCCATTAGTTGATTTAAAGGCACAATATAAAGAAATTGAAAAAGAAGTTGTAGAGGCTGTAAGCAGAGTGCTTTCATCTGCAAGTTATATTATGGGAAGTGAAGTATTAGAATTTGAAAAGGAGTTTGCAGAATATATAGGAGTTAAACATGCAATATCAGTTGGAAATGGAACAGATGCATTAGTTATAGCACTTATGGCATGTGGTGTTGGAGAAGGTGATGAAGTTATAACTACACCTTTTACATTTTTTTCAACAGCAGAAAGTATTTCATTTGTAGGTGCAATACCTGTGTTTGTGGATGTGGAAAAGGATACTTATAATATAGATCCATCAAAAATTGAAGAAAAAATTACTGAAAAAACAAAGGCTATTATGCCAGTTCATATTTTTGGACAACCTACAAAGATGGATGAAATAAGAAAAATCGCAAAAATGCATGATTTAAAAATAATAGAAGATGCAGCTCAAGCTGTTGGCGCTGAATATAAAGGGAAAAAAGTTGGAACTATAGGGGATGTAGGATGTTTCTCATTCTTCCCAACTAAAAACCTAGGGTGTGCAGGAGATGGCGGAATCATAACAACCTCTGATGATGATATAGCAACTATTGCAAGAGCGCTTAGAACTCATGGCAGTGGTGAAAATGGTCAAAAAGCTTATAATTTATTAAATGGAATAAGTGAAAATATTAAATCATCAGAAGAACATGATGATACAGTATACAATCCATTAAAATATTATAATTATCTAATTGGATTCAATTCAAGATTAGATACAATTCAAGCGTCAATTTTAAGAATAAAATTACATTCCATAGATAACTGGAACGAAGCAAGAAGAAAAAATGCTAAAACTTATGATGAAAAATTAAAAGAAACAGATCTAACTTTACCTGTCATAATAGCAGAAGGTAAATCAGCATATAATATGTATGTAGTGCAAGCTGAAAATAGAGAAGAAGTTATTAATAAGTTAAAAGAAAAAGGGGTAAATACAGGGGTGTATTATCCAGTACCAATGCATTTACAGAAGGTATATAAAAATCTTGAATATAAAGAAGGTGATTTACCTGTAGCTGAATACTTATCACATAGAACCTTCGCAATACCAGTTTTCCCAGAATTAAGTCTGGAACAGAAAGATTATATAATTGATGCATTAAAAGATATTACGTTAAATAACAAATAAATATGTAACTTCGCTAAGCTGCCACAAAAGCTTAATTTCAGTGGATAATTATTTTATTTATAAGTATAGTTTATATGTTGGATATCTATATGATATAATTATCTAGCATTAAAAAATAGACCATTTTACAAATACTAACGTGTCTGGTATTTGTTTTGCTTTAAGTTTTATTTTAGATGCATGAATAAAATAGTTTTGATTATGCATTAGGAAGGATACATATGAAAGAAACAATAATTACAATAAAAAAAGAATTTATTAATAAATATAAAAAAGGATATCCATTAATTTTAGAAGAAGCATTAGAAAGTACAAAAGATTTAAAAGAAGAAGGACAAATAATAACTCTTATAGATGAAAAGAAAGCCTTTTTAGGAAAAGGGTATTATGGAAAGCAAAATAAGGGCTGCGGTTGGCTTTTAAGTAACAGTAAAAATAGTAATTTGGATTATAAATTTTTTTATGATAAGCTTAGAAATGCATTTTCTAAAAGGATGAAGTTTTATCATTCAAAAGATACTACTGCATTTAGAGTGTTTAACGGTGAAGGCGATGGAATTGGAGGTCTTACTATTGACTACTTTGATGAATATTATCTTATAACCTGGTATAGTAGAGGAATATATGCATTTAAAGATAATATATTTAAAGCTATAAAAGCATTAGTATCTTTTGAGGGAATATATGAAAAGAAGCGCTTTGAAGAGAATGGTATGGTTGTAGATGAAGATAGCTATGTATATGGGAGGAAAGCACCAGAACCTCTTATAGTTAAAGAAAACAATGTGAATTTTGCAATTTATTTAAATGATGGTGCCATGGTTGGCGTATTTTTAGATCAAAAGGAAGTAAGAAAAGCTATTAAAGAAAAATATTCTAGAAACAAAAGAGTATTAAATACTTTTTCATATACAGGAGCTTTTTCTATGGCAGCAGCAAAAGGTGGAGCTATTACTACAAGTGTTGATTTAGCAAGCAGAAGTTTAGAAAAAACAACTGAAAATTTTACTATAAATAATATTGATCCTCAGAAGCATGAAATAATAGTTCAAGATGTTTTTCTTTACTTTAAACATGCAAAAAAGGAAAAACTAAAGTTTGATGTAGTTATTCTTGATCCGCCGAGCTTTGCAACATCAAAAGATAATAAGTTTAGTGCTGCAAGAGACTATAAAGATTTAGTAAAAACAGTTATAGAAATAACAGAAGATGAAGGCATGATTGTGGCTTCAACAAATTGTGCAACCTTTAATATGGAGAAATTTAAAAGGTTTATACATGAAGCATTTAAGGAATCAAATAGGAATTATGAAATTATAGAAGAGCATAATCTTCCAGAAGATTTCGCAACTACAGAGAAATTCCCAGAAGGAAATTATCTGAAGGTTGTGTTTGTTAAAATACATTAAATATAAGAAATTCAAAGAAATAGTTAGCATTAGCTAGCTATTTTTTTATAGTGAAATTGTAAGCTATAAGAACAAAAAAATAAATGTTTTATAGACTTTGACCTTCTTTGACTTTAAAAGTATAATTTACTTGTAAAAACAAAGGAAGACAAAATAATAGAAGACAATAATAAATTTTTAAATTTTAAGGAGGGTTTAGTATGTTTGGATTGATACCTTTTAAAACTAACAGAGTAGATAGAAAAGGAGGTGCGTTTGACGATTTCTTTGATGGTTTCTTTAATGATGAATTTTTCTCACCAATGAATTTGGGATTTGGAAGTAATAAAAAATTCAATGCAGATATAAGAGAAACTCAAAATGAATATTTAGTATCTGCAGAATTACCAGGTGTTAAAAAAGAAGATATTGACCTTGAATATAGAGATAATACATTAATTATTTCAGCAAAGAGAAATGAGGAAATTAACGAAGAAAAGGATAATTATATTAGAAGAGAAAGAACTTATGGACAGATTTCAAGAGCTCTTCGCGTAGACAATGTTGATAAATCAAGAATTTCAGCAAGATTTGAAAATGGAGAGCTACAAATTATTTTACCTAAATCAAATGAAGCTATTAAAGAGAGTGATAAAATTTTAATTCAATAAGACAAAATACAAAACTCCAGCTTACAATGTTATATTTCAAGCTGGAGTTTTATATTTTATATTGATTTATTAAATAATAGTTATTATTTAATAAAAATAATTGAATTTTTTAATAGTTAGGAGTATTATATAAATATACAAAAAAGTTTTTTGTATGTTTATATGTTAATAATAATTAAGATTAGAAAGTTATATTATTTTTGGAGGGAGAGAATTAGTTATGAAGAAGTTATTTAAATGCAGTGTGTGTGGATATATAAGTGAAGGAGAAACAGCACCTGAGAAATGTCCAAAATGTCATGTTGGAGCAGAAAAATTTGAGGAATTAAGCAGTGAAGCTGCTGAAAAAGTATATCGTTCAGATAAAACAAATGGAATTCATATGGAAATAATAACTTTAGCTGAAAAAATAATAGCTCTTAGTGAAGAAGGCATAGAAGATAATCTGGATCCTAAATGTCTTGCAGCTTTTAAGCAAGCGAAAGATGAGGCTTGGATAATAAAACAAAGATCAAAGACTGAACTTGCAGGGCACATGAGCCTAGGTAAATGGTAATAAGTAGTGTAGGATTTCACAGTTAACAAAAATGCTCTATAAGAAGATATAGCAGAGAGATATATCTATTATAGAGCATTTTTTTTATTTAATAAAATGCGAAATTTTGATTATAAAGTAAGTATTTGCTTAGATAACTGCTTATAATTATGTTAATATATATATAAGAGATTGAAAATATCCAGAATAAGTATGAGGAGTTCTATGGAAAAAAGTAGTTATATATTAAATACAATTCAGGAAATAGTTAAAGTCTTAGGGGAAAATGAGTATAGACAAAAAAGATATAATAGTGATATAGAGTGGTTTAAAGAAAGGGAAAGAATTTATAATAGTAATATAATAAGAATTGCTATTATGGGAGTGACAAGCAGTGGAAAATCAACTCTAGTAAATACGCTTTTAGGTGAAAAAATTTTACCAATGGCAATTAGGCCAAGTTCTAGCATTATAATAACAGCAGCTAAGGGCGAGAAAAGACAGGCAACCGTTTATTTTAAAGATAAGGAACCAAAGATATTAGAAGGCACTTATTTAACTCAGGATAATATAAGTAAATATGCAGATGAAGAAAATAATTCAAATAATAAATATGATGTGACTCAAATAGATATTACAACACCTTATTATAAGCTGGATGATAATATACATATAATAGATAGTCCAGGCTTAGATGCGTGGAATTTAGAAAATCATGAAAAATTAACGTTAGAAGTATTGCTCCCAACAATAGATATCTGCATATTTCTAACTACAGTAAAGGCTAGTAGTGATGGCACAAATGCTGAGAAAATTAAAATTATAAGCGAAAAAGGAAAACAAATAGTTCTAGTACAAAATATGATAGATTCAATCGAAGAAAAAATCGGAAAAAGTGGAATAGTAGAAGAAGATAAAACTACCATTTTAAAAAAGCATAGAGACAGAGCTAAAAAGCTTTTAAAAGAAGTAATTAAAGCTGAAGAAAATTTAGAGATAGTTCAAATATCAGCACTTAACGGATTAAAAGGAATTGTGGGTAAAGATGAAATATTGTATAAAAGATCTAATATGGAAGCTTTTATTGAGGTTATAAGAAATTGTGTTATGCGAGAAGCTCCTAAGCTTGAATATAAGAGGGCTTTTAGTATTAAGGAGAAAATTAATAGCATAGTTAATACAGATAAAGAGATAATAAACGGAAATGATTTAGAAGGCATAGAAGAATTAATTAAGATAAAAAGCAATGATATAGATGAATTTTTAAGTGATTTTGAAGATGCACAGGAAAAAATATATCTAAAAATTAGAGAAATCGAAAAGATAATCTCAGAAACTATTGCGGAAATTACAGAGTTACCATCAGAGAGTGTGGATGATTATTTAGGTATAGTTGATAAAATTAATAATAAAAAGCTGTATATTGAAAGCGATATATTAAATATAGTTAAAGATTATGAAGAGAGAAAAAGAGAGATATACAATTTGCTAAATTTGGATATAAGATTTTCCTATTTTCTGCCAAGTATCGAAAGTAAAAACATAGAAATTAAACATAAATATGAAGAAAGAACTATGTTATTTAAAAAAGATGGAGTATTAAACAAAGGAAAAAGATTATTATCAAATATATTTGATAAAGAGTGGGGATATAAGGAAGTTGGATATGACGAGCAAATAATAGATAAAGAGGCTACAATACAAAAAGCACAAAAAATATGCGATAAAAATAAAATTAAATATATGGATATATTAAAAGAATGGAGCACTCAATACAGAAAATCCATAGATATGTTTTATGAGGAAGTAAATAAAAGAGAAAAAGAATATGAAGAAAAGAAAAATCAAAATATAGAAATTTATGATATAGATGACACAAGTAAAAGATTGAGTCTAATTAGAGACAAGCTTTTAACTTTAGAAGGTGATGCTCAGTATGAAATAGAAGTTACAAGTCATGAGTATGAGAAAAAAAGTATACTATATTCTATTTCAAAAGCTCAATATAATTTCTATCTGTTAAGTAATAAAGTAATAGAGAATAATTACTTACTAATCGGAAACTATGTAAGAAGAAAAGGTTTATCCAATAATGATCAGAATGTTAGAGATGTTTTTTGGACATGGGAGATAGATTCATGCAGGGATTTTATATTAAGGATATATGGAATTTATTTAAATGAACAAGAATGCAATGAGATAAGAAACAATGGAATATATTATTTTGATAATATATTAATTATTTATGAGTTAAGCCAATGGAATTTTAACGTTCAGGAAAAGTTGAAAGCAATAAAAGATAAAAAGTGTAATATGTATTTAATTTTTAATGGTATCCAAATTGGAAATTCTAAAAAAAATATTTTAGAGAGCAGAAATTTAAGTTATTTCTTAAAAAATAATGATAATTTATTTGTAAATTTAGTTATAGATTCATGTAGAGAATTTATAAATGCAAATAATGTTCAGGAACTTTTATTAGAAGTAAATAATTTGAAAAATGCTATTATAAATAGATTCTATAAAGCTAATATGGGATATATATTAATTAATTCTAAAAATCCAATATATAATATGGCACTAATAGAAAGTCAGGAAAAACATAATTTTTTGATTAGCGATTATAAGATTATAAAAGAAAAGTTGTTTGAAAATACTTTATCTAGAGGGAAAGAAGAAAAGGAAACTTTAGAAGCAATTTTAAGTTACTTTTTGAATATCCCTAAATATGAAGGAGTAGAAAAATAGTATGGAAGAAAAATCAATCTTAATTCAAAGTGATGAAGTTACAAAAAATATGATGAGTGAAATACAAGAAGATATGAATAATATACTTTCAAAGATATCTAAAAATATGTCTGAAGAAGTAATAGAGAAATTAAGACCGATTGAAAAGAAGATAAGTGATCTAAAGATGAATTTTCAAGAATTTCAAGAAGACGATTTTGAAGAAAAGCTGGATGAATTAAATAACAGTATATCAAAAACAACGAAATCTATGGAGAGCACAATAGCAGCAATAATTAATAAAAGCGTTGCAGAGCAAAATAAAATAATGTTTGAAGCTATTGAGGAAAGACTTGCGATTTTAGGCCTTAAAGTAGTAAAGGATGCTGCAGCTAATAAGGAAGCCATTTTAAATAAAATAGATGATATTAAGGTGGAAAAAGTTGAAGAAAAAGTGGATGCATTAGAAAAAGCCATTGATGAAAAAGTTGAACTGTTAGAGAAGTCAATGGGGGAAAATAGTGATAATAATGCAGATTTAATTTTAGGAAAAATAAAGCTTATTGATAATAAGATTAAAGATAAGGATATTATAGTAGAACTCATAAGTAAATTTGAAGAGGAACTTAATGAAAGAATAAATGACATACAGGAAGAAGTAGAATGGGGAAATAAATCATTTTTTGCTAGGCTTTTTGGGAAGAGGAGAAAATAAATAATGGCATATGTAAATTTAATTAATGATGAAAGATTTTATGGGTTATTAGAAAAATATCTTAATAATGAAAATCAAAGTATTGATTATAAGAAATATTTTCAGCACTTTGTTGAAAATTTAAATAAAAAAGAAATTGTAGTTCCAGTCTTGGGAATTCAAGGTGCAGGTAAAAGCAGTTTCTTAAATTCTATCTTAATGGAGGATAATGTATTACCTACTGATGTTGATGAAACAACTTGTGTTCCAGTTGAAATTAAATATGGAGAAGATGCTGATGAAGCTGAAATATATTATTTAAATGGAAACAAGGAGAGCATACGTGTAAGAGATTTGGAGAAGTATGTACATAATGATTATAATGCAGCAAATAGTCTTAAGGTATCTAGAATAGTATTACATAATAAAAGTGATATATTAAAAGATAATATTGTTCTTGTAGATTTACCTGGTGTCGGGAGTTTGACGCCACAAAACCAAAGAACTACATTAGAATATATAGATAAGTTAGCAGCAGGAATTTTCATGATTAGAACAAACCCCCCAATTACAAGAACAGAAAAGAATTTCATAAATGCTTTATGGCCCAAATTATCTAATACTATCTTTGTTCAAAATAAGTGGAATGATGAGAGTGTGGAAGATGCAAATGAGGCAAAAGAGCATAATGAAGGGGTACTTTATAGCATTAGCTACGCACATGATGAGGAAAAAGATATAAATGTAAACATAGTAAATGTTTATGAGGCTGTTAAAGGTAAGTTTACTAAGGATGAAACAGCTTATAATAATTCAGGTATAACTAAAGTAATAGAAGAAATAAAGAATATCTCAAAAGAATATAATGAAGACTTGATGAAGACTTTAAAGCAAAGAATTTATGAGTCTATGAAGAACATTAATGATAAAATAGAAAGCTATAAAATCTTAGCTCTAAATCAAGATAAGCAAAATGAAGAAGAAAAGGAAGAAAAAATACAAGAAATAAAAAACATCCTTTCAGCAAATAAAAAGAAAATAAGAAGCTGTAGATCTTATGCAGATAATGAGATGGAAAGTATTATAGAAGACTCTTCAAAGATAATAAAAGAAAATATTGAAGATTTAAGAGTGGATTTAAGAAGAATCATCAATAAAGGAATAGTTGATGGAAATAGGCTAAGTTTAATATACAAGGAAAGTTCTGATAAAGCAATAAATGATATAATGGATGAAATTCTTAGAAGAATCGGTATCTTTATAAGAAACATCAATAATGAATTTGAAAACATTAAGATAAAAGGTTTTGATGGAACATATGAAAATATATCGTTCTTTAATAAAAAGAGTTCAATTAAATATGAAAAAGCCCTTCCAACGATATTTGGATTATCAAGTGGAGTAATTGGAACTATAGGTGCAGTAGGAACACTAGGAGGGCCAGCAGGAATTCTTGTAGGACTTGGAATAAGCTTGGCATTTTCTCTAATAGGAGACAACATGCGAAAGAGAATTGTTGAAAACAGAGCTAATTATACTCTAAAAGATCTAGAGCCAATGATAGAAGATTTAGAAAAATACTTAAAGGAAGAAATCATTGGGGACTTAATGGCAAAGCAGGAAGAAATAGATGAAGCCATAAGAAACTTAAAAGATAATTTAGAAAGAACCTTTAAAGATGATATTGAAAATATAGAGAAAAGATATGAAGCAAATTATAGCGAAAAGCAGGTACTAGAATTTGAAGAAGATCTAAAGGTATTAAAGGAATTAATAGAAGAATATAAGGAGAATTAATATATGGACATTTTTAAAAGCTGCATAGATAGACAAAAGAGAATAGATAAGGTTGTTGACATTATTAAAAATGATGGTATTAGAGTTCAAAATCTGTTAGTAAAAGATAGAATAATTAATCCATCCCATTATATTGTCATGCTAGGAGAGACAAGCTCTGGAAAAAGTGCTTTAATAAATACATTATTTGATAAAAAGATACTAGCTGAAAGTGTTAAACCAACAACAGGTATAGTTACAGAAGTTGTTGTTGATGGAAATTCAGAAGAAACTTTAGTAGCTATAAATAATGATTTAAGCATAGAGATTTTAGATAATGATAAATTTTCAACACTTACTTTAAATCCACATGATAATATAAATAGGTTAAGATATATTGGAGCGTGTAAAAACGAGAAATATAATGGTATGAGAATTTTTGATACTCCAGGATATGGATCATTAATTGAAAGACATGAGGAAATATTAAAGGAATTTATACCAGAAAGTGATTTTATAGTATATGTAGTTTCATACAGAGCTGGAATTGGAGATGATGATTTTCAATTTTTAAAATATGTTGGAGAAATAATAAATAATAATGTAGAAGTTGTTCTGGCTATAAACATGTGTCCGCAGGATATTAATGAAGAAAATAAAAGAGTTTGTGAAATAGCTAAAGCTGTAAGTGAATGTCTGCATAAAGAAATTAAAATGTTCTTAATTGAAAGTAATAGCGATAAAAATCCGGTTGCAGATAAACTTTGGGATTATATTCATGAAAGCATTAATGAACCTAGTAAATTAGAAGAACTTTCAGAAACATTGAAAAGTTATCAAGATTATATATTGCGTGAATGTGATATAAAAATTAATTCTAGAATTGCAGAAATAGAGAATGAAAAGGAAGATACTCAAGAGAGAATTAAAGTCATAAAGGAATTTATAGATAAAAAAGAAAATATATTAAATGCAGTAGAAGAGGGCTTTGCCAAAATAAAGTTAAAAACTGTAAGACTTATAGGAAAATCAGATATAAAGATTAAAGAAGAAATATGTAAGTATATATATGATGAAAGCAAATGGTCAATGAAAGAAGAAACCTTTGGATTGATGCAGAATTATTATGTTCCAAGGCTTACCAATAAAGAGACTGATATTTTGAATAATTATATTGAAGATGAGGTTGTTAGTTTAGATAGAATAGTTGATATTATGCTGAATTCAGAAATTGCCAAGTTAAAAGAAAATGTTAATAGTAAAATGCCATCTTATAGTGAAGTGGTAGAAGGAGTTATAGAAAAACATGCAGGTGGCAGCGTAGAAAAAGCAACAGGAGAAATATTTAGAAAAGCGTATAAGGGTAATTCGGAAGAGCTTGAAAATGGTTATATAGGGAGCAAAAACTTGAAAAAGCTCTCAAACACTTTAGAAAAATCAGGTCAAGGATATAAAAATAGTAACTTAAATCATATTCTAAAAACAATAAGAGCGACATCTTTAAAAGGAATAACAGAATCATTAAGCGTATTTACAGATTCAATATTTTTCTTATATGATTCTTTGACTTGGCAGAAAAAGATAGAGGAAATATCAATGAATGCCATAGATAAATGGGCAAATGATGTGGAAAATGCTATAAGAAAGTATCTTGATGAGTTAAAGGAAATTAATAAAGAGGAAATATTGGCTTTATTCAATGAATTAAACGAAGAGTTCAGTCAAAGAAAAGAAGAGCTTAAAAATATAAGTTTAGAAGAACTAGTAAGATTAAAAAAGGAAATAGAATTTCTATTGTATAAATGTTTACTTATAACTTTAAAAAAATCAGGTGAATCTTAAATTATTTTATACAACACTATATGATTTAAGGCACAATTAAATAAATAACAAATCCATTTGCCGGCCTATTTTCCATCATCCTGCGTCGGTAAATTAACCTAATAGACCCGCTATGAGGTCAATTTACCTCCTTGCCTGATGAAAAATATTC
>NZ_LZZL01000044.1:0-46833 GCF_002006495.1 Clostridium sp. BL-8 | reverse complement strand
CAGAATAATCCACTATGGATATTTTTATTAGTTCAATTTCATTTTACAACAGGTCGAGTATTATTAATTGTCTATATACTTTCTTTTATATATCTCCTTTGCTTATGAATACAGCTAATTCAGTTCTGCTATTTAATTCTAGTTTTTCAAGTATTCTTGTGACATAATTTTTTACAGTTCCTTCTGTTAAAAAAAGAAGATTACAAATCTCTTTATTGCTTTTACCAGTTGCAATTAATTTTGCAACTTCCTTCTCTCTTGCTGTAAGTAACTCTAATTTATCATTATCCTTCTCAACTTTGTCTTGCTTTTCATTGTTAATCGAATTAAAAGCCTTAACTATTTTTACTGTTACCCCAGGATCAAAGAGCATATCTCCGTTATAAACTGCCTTTATAGCTTTAATTATATCTTCAGAGCCTGCATCTTTTAAAAGGTAGCCGTCAGCTCCATTTTCAATAGCCTTAAATATATATTCATCCTCATTAAAAGTTGTAAGAATTATAACGTTAAAGCCATTAGTGAATGACCTACTGAATCATGAAGTTCCTGGGCCATCATGTTTCTCTCTTTTGAAGCTGTTAATTCTTCTACTTCTAATATATATTGGTGAAGTCTTATGTTTGTATGTTTCAGTTCCTCATTTAATTTATTTACTTCTTCTTTTTCTCTTCTGACAGCTTTTATAGAATATGCTATGCTGGCTACTGCAAAATAATTTAGAAGACCAATACCTAACTTTGATAACTTATCTACAGTATTAGGTACCCCTAATTGAAGAATTAATATTGTCAGAAACAACAGCATATGCACTAAAATTAAAATTTTTATTTTTTTTGCCTTTATTCCTAAAAGCTCTACTAATGAAAAAAATACATAGATACTAATACCTACCCCATTTATGAAATATGCTATTAACATAACTCCACAGATAGTTAAAAATAACGATGAATAGTATGTAAAATTCAAATTACTAACTAACTTCGTCGTTCTTATATAATCATTTATCGTTAGTATAATACCTAAGCTTAGCAATAATACCATAGGAAAAATTCTATTGCTATAGGAAGAATAAATATTAATAAATATAGATATAAATAAACAATATTTCAAAACTATTAAGTATTTTTTTGACAAAGACATTTTTACGACCTCATTTTAAATATATTAAAGAGAATAGAAAATTTAATTATGCTCAATTTTAATTTCCACAAGATCACTGATAAATAATATTTAAAGAAAATGAAATTTAAATATCCTCTTATTTTCAAATTATATCATTGTATATATATTGAGCAATATATGACTTAAGTAATATATTTTTTATAACTTAAGTAACTACAAATATAACTTATTATGTATTAAGATTTATCCATAGAAAAAATTTAAGTAGGTGAAAGATATGAATTATTTACAAACACAAAATTTATCCCAGTTATTTGTAGTTATTTTATTGCTGGCATATACTATATACAAGCAAGTTATATTAAGACCTGTTAAGCCAAAGAAATATGTAATATTACCTATAATATTTTTATATCTTACTTTTAACGCAATGGCTAATCTAAGTCCTAATATTATATATAAAGAAGCTGCACCTTTATTTCTTCTTGCTTCAATAGGATTGATATCTGGAATAGCGTCAGGCATGGTAACAAAAATATTTACTGGAGAAGATGGAATTTTATATCAGCAAGGGGGAATAGCTGCCGCAATAGTATTATTCTTTACAATCCCTATACGTTATATATTAAGGCACTCGCTAATATCTACGTCTGAATTTGTGGTACTTAATAATGCCGGTGTTTCTTACCTCATAATGTTCTCTTCTCAGCTTATAAGCAGAAGCTTAACTATATTTATAAGGTGTCCTATGATTTGGTCTCTTTTTCTAGATCAGCGAAAAAACAGAAGAAAGAAAATTTCATAATAAAATTCTTTATATAAAACAAACAGGATATCTACTTTAATTTATAGATACCCTGTTTTCACTTTTTCATTAATATTAAAAAATAAGCTCAACAAGCTAAGTTATATATGTATTTCCTAATTCTTGTTAATTAAATTTATTTTAACCCATTTATATTATGGTTACTCTGAATATTTCCTATTTCATTTATGCTGTCTTTTGAATAGATTCAAAATATTCTTCTGCCTCTTTCTTATTATATTTTCTTTCCCATTTAGATATAACGACAACAGCTAATGAGTTTCCAATTACATTAACGGCAGTTCTTGCCATATCAAGAATACGATCTATTCCTGCAATGAAAGCTACACCTTCTACTGGTATTCCTACGGAACCAACAGTAGCTAATAAAACTACGAAGGATGCACCTGGAACTCCTGCCATACCTTTTGAAGTAAGCATTAATACAAGTACTAGATTTATTTGAGTAGCAATTGGTAAATGCATTCCATATATTTGTGCTATAAAAAGTGCTGCGATAGCCTGATATAATGTAGATCCATCCAAGTTAAACGAGTATCCTGTCGGTACAACAAACGATGCAATCGCCTTTGGACATCCAAACTTCTCCATCTTCTCCATAAGTTTTGGTAAAACTGCTTCAGAGCTTGCTGTAGTATAGGCTAAAATAAGTTCATCCTTTAAAATTCTTATAAGTTTTACAATACTTGTCCCTGATATTTTTGCAACAGAACCAAGAACAATAAATACAAAAAGAATCATTGCTACATAAACAGTAACAATTAATTTTCCTAATGGAATCAAAGATGCTACTCCAAACTTAGAAACAGTTACCCCTATTAATCCAAATACTCCAAGTGGAGCAAGTTTCATTATCTGATTTGTTACCCAAAACATCGCATCAGCCACACCTTGAAAAAAAGAAAGAACTGGTTTTCCTTTTTCTCCAATTGAAGCAACACCCAAACCAAACATAACTGAGAAGAATATAACTGGAAGTAAATCTCCCTTCGCAAGTGAATCAAAAATGTTAGTTGGAACAATATTTACAAAAGTACTAATAAAACTATGCTTAGATGCATCATTTGCCGTATTCATATACGAATCAATACTTACTGTTGAAAGCTGCTCAATATTTATACCAGTTCCTGGATGTGCTAAATTAGCTATCACTAAACCTATTATAATAGCAACAGTTGTTACTAACTCGAAATAGAGTATTGTTTTTCCTCCTATTTTACCTACCTGCTTGATGTCACCAACGCCTGCTACACCAACAACAAGCGATGAAAATACTATTGGAACTACAATCATTTTAATTAAGCGGATAAAAATATCCCCAAATGGTTGTAAATATGATGCTACAGCTGGATTACCGTAGAACATAGCTCCTACTATAATACCAAGTATAAGCCCAATAAGAATTTGAATTGCTAATCCGATTTTTTTCATTATAATAGCCCCTTTCAATAATTTATAATTTAAAATTTTCCCTCTTTCATTCCTAAAAATAGAATGAATATCAATGAAATTTTCTATATTAGATTAAGAAATTTGAAATTTCTAATTATATAAAATTCATTAAAATGTTTACTTGTACAGAAATAATATTACCTTACAAACATTTTGTAATTTTCATAATCAGCTATTAATCCAATATGATTATTTTAAAATTTTATATAAAAAATTAAATTTACAGCAAACATTATAGCATAAAATATTGCTATTTTATTCTTTTGTTTGAAAATTCTAAATATTTTTTCTTATTTTTCTTATTACTTAAGTTGTTTTAATGCAAATAGGCCATTAATAAAAAATAACCATCAAAAACCTAAACTTTAGATTTTCGCTGGTTTAATAATTAATAATAAATAATGTTTTTAGTGCTTTTTCTTACGACTTTTTAGCTTTTATAAATCTTCACATAAATCTCAAACGTATTACTATTACACTCCGCCCAAATTTCACCATTGTGCATTTCTACTATATTCTTTGAGATAGCCAAACCTAAACCAGAACCACTTATCTTAGAATTTCTAGATTTATCACCTCTATAAAATCTATCAAAAAGCATTAATATATCTCCAGAAATCTCGCTCGCCATTTCATTTTTAAATGCAATAGTTGCGTATTCATTACAATCAATTAAATTTACATATATATCTGTACCTTCGATACCATACTTAACTGCATTTGATAATAAGTTTTCGAAAACCCTTCCTAATTTACTGGAGTCAACATTCAAAATCACTTTAGACATTTCAAATTCTTTCTTAAAATTCATATTTTTCTTTTGCGCTTCTATAAATAATTCTCCAATGCTTTGTTCTAATATCTCAACGACATTCACTTCGCTTTTATTTAAGGATATCCCACCAGATTCTAACTTTGAATATTCAAACAAATCTTCTATAAGCTTTTTTAACTTATAAGCTTTTTCTATGGATATATCAGTATACTTTTCTTTATTTTCCTGTGAAGTTTTTTCATCTCCTGTAAGTTGTAAGTAGGCTATAAGCGACGTTAATGGAGTTCTTAAATCATGAGAAACATTAGTTATCAGTTCACTTTTAAACTTTTCCTGAGCTCTTTCCTTTTCCATATTTTCCTTAAGTTTTTCAGCCATATCATTCATGCTTTGAGCTAGAAATCCTAATTCATCATTGCCTTTTCTCTTTATTCTATAGTCTAAGTTTCCACTTGAAAATTCCTCTGCTCCTTTTGCCATTGTTTTAATGTACTTTACTTTTCTATTTATTAAAAAGAATGTAAAAAACATCGCTATAACTGCTGGTATCATTAAGATATATAAAATAGTATTATCATCTAACCGCTTATACCATTGATTATATTTTCTATATATAATCAATTGTTCTAGTTTATTATCTATTGTAATATCATAAGTTTGATAAAAATTTCCATCCTCATATTCTCTATGAAACCATTTGTGTAATTTATCCATATCAAATTCATTTTCTTTAATACTTTTAGATTTTAGTAATATTCTCCCATCTCTATCTATAACAGCTGCATTCACTTTATGTAATTTTGAAACATCATTTAAATATTCCTCGCAGGAATCATCATTTCTATTCACAAATCTCTCTGCATCAACAAAAGCGCTGTTAAAATCAGTAATATTTTTAGAAGGACTATCTACATAAATTGAATATACAATTACACTAATTCCCCCCATTATTATAAAAAGACTAAGTATATTCATTAATATAAATTTTACATTCAAACTGTGTAAACTTCTTATAATCTTTTTTTTCAACTGATCCACCCCTACTGCTTAAACATATTTAAAAGAAATCCTGCATATAGCTAATCTATTTATTTTATTATTTATCAATCTTATACCCTATCCCCCATACTAATTTTATATATCTAGGTTCTTTAGGATTAATCTCTATCTTTTCTCTTATATTTCTTATATGAACAGCTACAGTATTATCAGAATTAAAAAAAGGTTCATCCCATACCTTTTCATATATCTGCTCCGTACTTAAAACCCTCCCAAGATTTAATGCTAAAACTGTTAATATATCAAATTCCCTTGGAGTTAGCCTGACAAACTTGTCATCTACAAAGACTTCCCTTGTAGCTCTATTTATAACAAGTCCATCTACACATATCTCATCGCTGTTTTCTTCCCTTGGCTCATTAAAACTTGTGTTTCTTCTTATTTGAGATTTCACCCTAGCCACGAGCTCTAAAGGATTAAATGGCTTTACAACATAATCATCCGCACCTATATTTAAGCCTAAAATCTTATCACTATCTTCACCTTTCGCTGATAGCATTATTATAGGCATCTTCTTTTCTTCTCTTATTTTTAAGCATGTCCTAATGCCATCTAATTTAGGCATCATTATATCTAAAATTATCAAATCTATATTAGTATTTTCTAATTTTTCTAAAGCTTCTAATCCATCACATGCTGTAATAACCTCAAAGCCTTCATTAACTAAATAAATTTCAATAACTTCTCTAATATCTTTTTCATCATCTACCACTAATATTGATTGCTTCTTTTCCATTTTTTACTCCCTGCCTTTAAACTTACAAACTTCAACACATAATCACCCGAAAAAATAATCACTAAAGGCATAAGCGGATATGCATATCTGCTGCATGTATAGTATGGTAAGTATACTAAATTCATCACTATTATACTTAATGCAATTACCTGCTTTCCTAAATTCCACTTTTGTGATCTAACAGTATTAATAATGCTAATAACAGCCGTTATTAATATAAGATAATGTTCTAAGAATGCCCACTTATAGGTAATCCCTAAAATTTCGTACCAGTAAAATGGTTCATACCAAAAATATAAAGTCTTTCCAATGGTGTACCAATAAATAAATTTTAGAGGTTCTTGTACTCCATATTTCTCTAATCTTTCCATTCCTGCTTCTATTTCGTATTCGTTGCTTTGTATAAAATTTTCACTGTGCCTATACTCTACACCCCATCCGTTACTTTGATCATAATTAATAAAAGTTCCTTGCAAAAAAGGGTTGCCACTAGACTTAGTAAATGGTATAAACATATTAAAATCTTTATAGTTCCTTATCCACCAAGGTGACATTATTATACAAAATATACATATTACTATACTAGCATACTTAACCATTTCTTTCACCTTATACCTATTTTTAATCCAGACAATAAATATAACTATTGGATAAGCTGCTATTGTAGGCTTAAACAAACACCCCAAGCTCCAAACTATACCTGCTTGTACATAATGCTTCTTTTTTTTAGTTTCTAATGCTAAAATACTTACATATACAAGAAGTAAAAATATGAACTTAAATGTAACTTCCATAAGTATGAGATTTCCTGCATATATCTCAACTATATAAATCGAATCAATAATGCAGGCTGCTAGAGCCGCCTTTTTATTAAAAATCTTTCTTCCTATTAAAAATATTAAATTTAAACTGCCAGCCTGCAAAGCAATTTGAAATATCCTAAATGCTATAATTGCCTGAAATTTACCGAATAATATTACAAAAGGTAATAATATAAATGTAAGTCCTGGCATTATGTATACTGTGGACTTGCTTACATTTTCATATGAAAATATTCCACTTTGTACTAAATTCCAAGCACTTCTTATATATTTAACATCATCATTATCAAATTGTTCTAAACTTCCGAGAAGTGTTGAATTTCCATATTTAAAACTTGAAATTGATGCTATTACTATAAACAATATTTCTACTAGTATAAGTCCTAATTTAATCTTTTTATCTTCCTTAAACACATGAATCATCATTTCTTCATTTCTCATTAATATTGTTTTCCCCCGTAATCATTAGCTGTTATCTAAGCTGGATACTATTTACCAGCAATAATAACTGCTCCGATAATAATAAATAATGCCCCTAAACCTTTACTAGGTGTAAAGCTTTCCTTAAATATTAAAACTCCAGCTAATATTCCAATTACATAGCATAAACTTTGGAAAGGATATATTCTGCTGAGTTCTTCTTTTGATAATATATAAATCGAAATTCCTGTAGCAAACACATAAACAATTCCTCCACCCAATATGTATGGATTAAAAATTATATTAATAATTCCATGTATAGAAAAATCAAAATTGCTTTTATTTACTCCAAACTTCCATAATACTTGACCACAAACCAGCATTATAACGTTTATAAACAACAAAATATATATCATTTATATTCATGCTCCTTTATAAATTGCCATATAACAGCATTTTCTTGAACTAATCGAACTAACTTTTTCTTAATCTCAACTATTTGCATAATTGAATATGCTGTTATAAAGGATAATATTATAAGCATAATTTCTACTAAACTCATGATCTCATCTCCTTTTCAAAATTATTATTCAAATAAACTTGTTTCTGAGCCACCATTAATGTTGCTATTGTAACTTTAATCATGTAATAGATTGACTTATTAAATGTTATAGATGATTTTCCTTTATTTCTCGGCCTCATATTTACACCGATTTCTTTAATCGTGAGCCCATTTTTGTATGCATATACTATAGTTTCTACTTCTGGATAATCCTTTGGATAATATTTCGCAAAAAGCCTTATTCCCTTTTGATTTATTATTCTGTAACCTGAAGTAGTATCATAATAATTATTCTTACATAAGATAGAAACTAATTTAGAAAAATACTTTATACCTACTGCTCTAAATATACTTGGTATATAATTTGTTTTTTCAACAAATCTTGAACCTATAATCATATCAAAATGATTTTCCTCCATTTGCTCAATTAATTTTTCCAATTCTTTAGGATCATGCTGTCCATCTCCATCTATTTGCACAGCCACATCATAATCTTTTTTTAATGCATAAATATAACCAGTTTGAACTGCTCCTCCTATTCCTAGATTTTCATTTAAATTTATGACTTCTGCCCCTGCTTTTTTAGCTTCCAAATACGTATTATCTTTAGAACCATCATTTATAACTATAATATCTGCATGTATGTTATTGTTTTTTATAGAAGCTACTACATTATATATATTTTTTTCTTCATTATAAGCTGGTACTATAATCAAACACTTCATTAAATCCCTCCTGTTTCCAATTGTTGGTATGCTTAAATTTTAATCATAAAAATTTAAGAACTATTTACTAAATTTATGAAGAATTTATTAAGTTCTCTTTTGTAATATAAAAACTATAGTTGAATTGTATTACTCCAAGAATTTTTTGCAGTACATTTGTTTAATTTTTTTCAAAACAAAAAAGAAATACCTAAACTTTCTCTAGGTATTTCCAAACAATATATTTTTATAATTTGCTGTTCTTTATATTCAAGCAAGAGAATAATTATACTATCATACGTTCTCTTAATTTATACTCAATTCTAAAATAACTCTTTTATGATACTTAATAAAATATATTCTATACACTATTAAATGAATTGCTAAAAAAACAAATGATATAATGAATGCATACTCGCTGCCCACTTTTCCATTTTCATAAGAATTATTGATATAATAACTATACATAACATTCATTATTATTGCATATATGGGAGATATGCTATAAATTATTAGCAGTTTTTTAGATATTATTTTTTTAATCTCTATATCCCTTATTCCAATTCTATAAAGACTAAAATACTTTCTTTTCTCATCTTTATATTCCATTTTAAATTTGAAATGAAACATTATTATTGCAGCAAAATATAAAAGAATACACATATATACGATATTAAAAATTAAAAAATCACAACTTTTTAAAGCAGTATTATATGCTTCAATTCTAGAACTTATTTTATAGAAGCGATCTACCGTTTTAATGTTATTCTTATCTAATAATTTATTAGATACTTCTTTTACTATTTCATTTGAATTGCGCCAATCCTTAAAGTTATATAAATTCAATATTCCTTGTATTCGATAATCTGAACTATTTGATGAAATCCATTCATAATCCTCTTTATTAACTAAAAGAATATTACTTGATATACAATTTGTTTGACCAAATAGTGGATCAATAATTTCATCTTGTATATCAAACTTTTTGTTTCCTTCTTTATCCTCAATACTAATGCTGGAGATATTTAAATTCACATTATGTTTGTAACCATCATTCATATCATATGGATAAACATATATAAGTGAATTTGATTTCACTTCATAATTCTTCTTGAAAATTTTATTTATATCATCTACACAAAATATTGTAAATGTATTGTTTCTCATGAATTTAACCTTATCATTTGAAGTAATACTATTTCCATTATTCTCTGCAATCTTTTCAATCTCACCAACTTCCAAGACTTCAAAATGACCTTTTACTTCTCCATAAGCCATATGAAATGGATGGTACGTAATGACATTATTTTTAAGACCATGATAGCTTGCAAAGCAAAGCGAAGTAAAAAATAAAATCACAAAAAATATCCAAGTCGTAGCAAGAAATATTTTTTTACTTTTACCATAGTAATATTTTATATCTGAAAATAGGAAGATATTTTTTATGTATCTTTTATAGTGCCTCTTTTGAAAATACTCAATCAACGCTTCTCCATTGAAAAACACTAAAGCTGAACCTAATATTGAAAAAAGCAAACTTAAAAACCAAAATAAATCATTCCTATTATAAAAAAAATTCATTACAATTAATGCAGCAATCGTAAATACTATTCCCCAAAGAATAAAAATGATATTGTAGTGCTTTCCACTTTCAGCTTTTTCTGCATATTTTAACTTTTCAAGTATTGTACTTCGTATTATTCCAACAAGATTAATAATTAATGAAACTGCAAATATCCCCAATACATATGCAGCTGTTAAGCCATATGGTAATATTGAAATAGTAATGTTAATGTTACTAATTCCCATAATAATATGAATATACCCTAAAAAGAATACGGATAAAATTGTTCCTAAAATTAATCCTATTATTAATGATACTATACACAATACTAAATTTTCTAATAGAACATTATTTCTAACCTCATTATCTGTCATTCCAATTGTTAATAAAATACCATAGTCCTTTTGCCTAGTTTTTATAAAAACACTTTGTGAATAAGGAATAAATATTCCCATGAACAATAATACAAAAAAAGTTGGAGCATAAATATTACTTGATATCATTGGATCGACGATAGTTCTATCCATAAATTGCTTATTTACTGCTATTGAAATAAAACTATATAAAATAGCAATAGATATTAAATTACATAATATAAACAATCTATATTTATTAATCTCTGCTTTGAGCATCTTAAATGCAATCTTACTAAAAGTCATAATTAGAATTTGTATGATGTCATCACACTTTTCCTTTCTAAAGTATACTGGTTCTTAATTTTTTATTAATCTACTTTTTCAGAAATACAAATTCTTAACTTGTCTTCCCTTTAATTTTACTCCGATTAAAATTTTGTAATTCTTCTACTATATTATTAAAGAACTTAACTTTATCACCTTGTTTTTTAATTTCTTTAATAACTGATCCATCTTGTAGAAATACTACCCTATCACAATAACTTGCTGAAAAAGGATCATGAGTTACCATAAGTATGGTTGAATTATATTCCTTGTGCAATAGCTCAAAGTATGATAAGACTTTCTCAGAAGATTTTGAATCAAGATTTCCTGTTGGTTCATCTGCAAATATTATCTTAGGATTATTTATAATAGCACGGCAAATTGCCGTTCTCTGCTGCTGCCCTCCAGATATTTCATAAGGATATCTTTCTAAAATTTTCCCTATATCCAGCATATTTGCAATTTTATAAACGATATCGCTCTCCATAAGCTCATACTTTTTATCCAAAATTAGTGGAATCATAATATTTTCCTTTACGGTTAAACTGCTAAGTAAATTAAAATCCTGAAATACCATACCAATATTATTTCTTCTAAATAAAGATAACTCATTCTTTTTCATCTTACATATATTATTATCCCATACATTTATTTCACCTTGATCGCACTTGTCTATTCCAGATGCTATGTTTAATAAAGTTGTTTTCCCACTTCCAGAGGCTCCCATGATAGCTAAAAATTCATTATTTTCCAATATCAAATTTATACTTTTCAACACTTGTATATTGGCGTTTTTATTAATATTGTATTTTTTACATACATTTTTAATTTCTAATACATTCATCCTAATTTAATCCTTCACTTTATAATTACCTTAATATTTCTTTGTCAATGTACCTATATTCCATTAATAACGAGAGTTTATTATCTAATTCTTGTTAATATTATACCTCTACACATATTATTTTCCAAATATATTTAATTATTGAAATATATTTAATTTATCATCTAAACCTATAGCTTTAAATAAAAATCCCCTGCAAAAATCCAAATTTTAGATTTTACAGGGTTGAAAACATAAATTAAGCATCTATTATTAAGGTATTGAACGAATGTGCTTTCATATTAAAGTTATAATTTATACCTTTAATATGAAAAGTTACTTCTTGAATATCATCAAAAGGATTTAATATTTCTAATATGATGCTTCCATCTGGATTTTCAAAAGCTAAAGCATTTCCGGCATAGTCTCCTTTTAATCCCTTCATAATTGCTCCTTGCTTTATATATTTTGAAAAGTGCCTCATTAAGTAATATTCTGGATTATATTTAATTTCCTTATTATCCTTCACTGTAATTAAAGAATTCTGACTCCATCCCCAGGTACTGCCTCCTCCTTCTTCAAGTACCATATTCCAATAAGTATACGCACACGCTCCATTTATTAAGTATGTCCATATTAAATTAAATACATATTCAGCATATTCAAAGCTGTTTTTCCCATCTCCACATTCACTTTCTGTTTGTATCAACTTCATTTCTGGATATGCCACTTTGGTTTGCAGCAAGGCATGCTTTCCTCCCCATTGATATCCGACCCCACTTATATATTTTTTAGCTTCCTTATCACTTAGTACAGTATTCGCAAAATTATTATATTGGCCAAACTGCCAGTTACTGTCTCCATAATCATCATAAGGTGAATTCAATGTTCCAAGCCATATTTCTGTATCCATTTTACTTTTTTCAAATAATGGTCCAATGTAATTTTTCACAAAATCACGTAATTCTTTCCCTGACCAAACACAAGAAGGAAATTTTTGATCTGCTATTGGTTCATTTTGTATATGAACTTGATTAATTTTAATACCTTCCTTTTCATATTCCTCAATGAATCTCTTAAAATAAAGAGCATATGCCTTTAAATTTCTTTCTTCCCATATTAAAGTTCCAAAGTTATATACAGGAGAAGATTTCATCCACGTTGGTGGACTCCATGGAGATGCAAATAAATTAAGCTTTCCGCCATATTTTTCTGCCTCTTTAATATAAGGAATTAAATATTCTTTATCCCTTTCTATACTGAAATTCCTCATTTCATAATCGCCTTGGATCTCATTTAGACTATACCAGTTTGCTGAATAATCATTTGCACCAATGGGTAGTCTGCAATAAGTAAAATTACACTCTTCTACTCCAAATAAATTTCTTAGCACTTCTTCCTTCTTTTCTGTAGAAATCTTATTTAAAGCTATATATCCAAGCTCATTAAAACATCCACCAAACCCTTCCATAGTCTGATAGGATTGTCCATCTAGTTCTAAGGCATGATATAATTTTTTATCTCCTGCACATACTTTACTGCTTACTAAATTTTCTTGCTGAGTCGTTGAAATTAAAATTCCACTCTGCATATTAATTACCTCCATTTTCCCTAAATTCAGTTGGAGACATTCCTGTTTGCTTTTTAAAGGCTAAAGAGAAATAATTTGTATCCCTATATCCTACTAAAGTCGCTATTTTTCCAGTCTTCATACTAGTAGTCTCTAACAATGATTTTGCTTTTTGTATTCGCTTACGAATAATATAGTTATTGCAGCCTTCCCCTGTGCTTTGCTTAAATAGTTTTGAGAAGTAAGTTGGAGTCAAATAAAGCATTTCTGCAATACTATAAACTGAAATATCATCATTTAAATGCTCTTTAATATACAGTTTTGCTTTTCTTATAATTTCATGGCTTTCTCCAATGTCAGTTTGGAGCATCTGCACTATAAAATCTCTAGTTATTTTAACTGCATCATCTCTATTACAACTTTGGAGGGAGATTAATAAAGAATTTAACTTATTATCTGCTGATACTTCTCCTTTTTCCATCATATAGGCAAAATATACTCCTCCACCAATGTCAAAACATGTTTTCTTCACTAATGAAGTCGACAGATTATAAAATTCTATTATTTCTGTATAAGTCTCGTAGATTTCCATCACTTTTTCTAAATTATCTATATTATCTATCATATTTTTGCGAAGGACCTGTACCCTCTCGTTAAACAAGCTTAAATGTAATTCCATGTGCTCTTCTGTAATAATTCCATCATAAGAACTCCTATTATTAAGTAACACATACGCATCATTATATGAAATATTTATCTTATTGAATCCACATACAACACTGCCTAAAATTACTTTTTGATTGATATCATATTCATTTTTTAAATACGTGATTAAATGTTGTATTCTCCGAGTTACCTCTTCTAGCTCTTCTCGTACAAATATAGCAATTATTACATTTTTATTTTTATCCTCAAACGTAATTCCTTCTTTTGGGGAGTCAAACAATTCAATACAGGTGTTTTTAATAGATAAATTTAATAATTCAAAGTGCTGTTTCCATGCTAAATTATCATCTATAACTGGACATAACAATGCAATTTGCAGCATTTCATCTTTATCATAGGAATACTCTTCTAATACTGTGCTAATCTGATTAGTTTTAGTCAGATCATAAAGTAAATTCTGCATTATCTGCTCAAGCTTTAATTGTTCAGTTACTCCTTGTATCCTCCTGTTTATCTTCTGCTTATGAATTACTCTTTTCTCATTCTCTAAATTTTCAATTAATCTCTCAATAGCATTTTCAAGTTCTATCTCATCTACTGGTTTTAAAAGATAATCCTCAACCTTCATCCTGCAGCATTTTTGGGCATATTCAAAATTATCATATCCTGTTAGTACTATTACTTTAAGTTTTGGATTTAACAAATTAATTTTTTCAACTAGAGATAATCCGCTCATCTCAGTCATACATATGTCTGTAATCATAATATCAAATGTTTCTTTTTCCATAATATTTAAAGCTTCAAATCCAGAGGATGCCATTTTCACATTATCAATTTTGAGCTTTTCCCAGGGAATAACGTTACATATTCCTTTTCGAATCATCTCTTCATCATCCACAACTATAGCCTTATACATTAATTATTCTCTCCTTTACCTTTAGGTAATAGAACATCTACTGTAATCCCACCGTATTCATTTTTTCTATAATATAAGCCATACCCGCTGCCAAACAATATTTCTATTCTCTTATGGACATTTCTCAATCCATAGCCTGTCTTCTCATCAAATATTGATATAGAATTATTTACTTCATCAATTTGTTCCTGCTCCATTCCCACTCCATTATCAGCAACTGATATTATTATCTTATCTCCTTCTTCCTTTGCACTTACCAATATCTTCCCTTTATATCCATCCTTAACTCGTATTCCATGATAAATAGAATTTTCTATTAATGGCTGCAGGGTAAGTTTAGGTATTAATACGTTTTTAAATGTATCATCTATACTTATTTCACACTCAGCAATATCACCATATCTCATATTCTGAATAATCAGATAATTTTCTACATTAGCTAATTCCTGAGAAAGAGATATAATATCTTTTCCCTTGCTTAAACACAATCGATAAAAATTAGCCAAAGCTTTTACCATTCTTGATACATTCTTATTTCCATCTAATAAAGCCTGCCAATGTATACACTCTAAAGTATTATATAAAAAATGAGGTTTAATTTGAGATTGTAATCTGTTTAATTCTATCTGCTTAATCTCTGACTGCTCTTTTTTTATCCTATACATAAGTATATTAATTTCTTCAATCATAATATTAAAGCCGTTTGCCAATTGTTTAAAATCTTTACCTTCATATTTTTGTTCCATTCTAACTTCAAGATTTCCCATAGACACCTCTCTCATTTTCTTTACAATAGTATCCATAGGTTTATATAAATTATTACTGAGTTTATAACAAGCTATACTTATTAATACCCCAGCTCCTAATACCAATATTATTATTATAAATATCACCGTATTAGTATCTTTCAGCATTGATTCCCTCGGTATCTCTCCTACCATATACCAATCCCAATTATCGAGTTTTTCATAGATAATCATCTTATTTCCTATTTTTTGCTGTCCGCTTTTTCCCTGCAGTACATCCTTATAAAGGCTTTCAGTTCCTATTAGGGATTTATCTTCATTTGATATTATAATTCCATCCTTATCTGTTAAATACGTTTGTATTTTTAACCCCTTATCTAAATTGGAATAGAACTCTTTAATATTTTTTTCTCCAATTCCTATAACTAAAAATCCAGTGTATTTATTAAAATTGTATTTATCATTAATGGGTTGATAGATATTTAGAACATACTGATCCGGATAAAACACTTTTCTCTTCATGCTTATTTTAAAATTACCAAAATTAGTGTCCACTGCATCCTGATAATCTTTTAATGTCTGAGTTCTAAAATCATTACTTGTCCACGTCTCTCCTACATATATTAATTCTGGCCCATCAAATTTTACTAATGCAATATAATCTATATAGCGGTTTGAATCTAGAGAATATCTTATTGACGAATAAGCATCACTTGTATCCTTATTGTAGTTTTTTGAAGTCAGCCTATTATTCATTAAAAATTCTTTTACACGATCATCTCCTGTAATTATATTTGATGTTCCAATAATGTTCTTTAAGGTTATATTTAAAATATCTGTTACAGTTTCAAACTGTCCCTGCACTAATCTACTGGATTTTCCCGTAATTTCTTTTCCTGCTAACTGATAAACTGCAAAAATTACAAAGCTATTGGTAATTAAAACTGCTGAAATAAAGAATATGGTTATCTTTTGGTTAAATTTCATTCTAGAAAGTTTATTTATTATTTCTCTTAACCCTTTATACATATTGTTATTCCTTTTTTATAAATATTTTGTATATCAGAAATAATACTTCCTATGTTTATTATGATATTTTTACCCTTTAACTGCCCCTGCCATCATACCTTTTATCAATTTATCTTGTCCAAAAATAAATGCTATGATCATTGGCAACATAGAAATAGTAAGCACTGACATGATCATTGGAACATTCATTGTATATTGTCCTTGATATTCCCAGATAGCAAGAGGTAATGTTCTGTTAGGCAATGTCTGAGTTAAAACCAAAGCAAAACTAAATTCATTCCATATAGCAACACCATTATAAATAGCCAAAGTTGCAAGCCCTGGCTTTACTAGTGGCAGCATAACATTATAGAATATCTTATATTTACTACATCCATCTATTTCAGCTGCTTCTTCTAACTCCTTAGGTATAGCCTGCATAAATGTAACTAATATAAAGACTGAAATCGGTAGATTAAAAGCTACGTACGGGCCTATTAGCGCCCAAGGACTATCATATAAACCCATCTTATTAGTCATTAGGAATATAGGTAGAAGTGTTACGTGAACTGGTACTGACATACATGCTACTATTATACCATAAATTGGTTTATTTAGTTTAAATTTGAACCTAGATAATGGATATGATGCACATGCACTTAAGAATAGTAAAATTACCAATGAAACTATAAGTACTAATATACTGTTTTTTAAATAAATAAATATGTTTCCTTTAAATACTTCAATGAAATTCTTTAAATACAAACCTTTTGGTAAATCAAATACACTTCCCATGAGCATTTCAAATTGCTGCTTAAATCCTGCAAGTAACATAAATATAAAAGGAACTATTGTAATTAAAAGCCAGACTACTGCAAGTATTCCAATGATAACTTTTATAGATATTTTTTTTATTGATAAATCCTGCTTCATAATAATCACATCTCTTCCTTTCTATTTAATGCCTTAATTGTAACTAAGGATATTATTGTTATGAGAATAAACATTCCTGAGGCAATTGTAGAACCATATCCCATTCTCTGAGATAAAAAGGCATTTTTATACATATATGTTGCCATGAGTTCTGATGCATTACCTGGTCCTCCACCTGTCATAACATATATAAGATCAAAATACTTTAATGATCCAACCATTGATAATACTATTGCGCTCTTAATAGCAGGCTTCATAAGTGGAAGTGCTATCTTCCAAAAATACTGACTCTTTTTAGCACCATCGATAATTGCTGCTTCATATAAATCTGCAGGTATATTGCTATATCCAGCTAAGAAATACACCATATAAAAAGGTATAAACTGCCAGCATATTGCTACAGTAATAGTTAATAATGCTGTCTTAGGGTTCCCTAATAAATCTATTGAGTGTCCTCCAAATAATTTTGAAATTCCAGTTACTATACCAGAACTTGCGTCTAAGGCATATTTAAATAAATAACCAATGGCAACAGATGACATTAGCATTGGTATAAACCAGATTACTTTAAACACATTTAACTTCTTTCCACCAAAATCTAAAAAAGTTGCAAGTGCCATACCTATTGGCAATTGAACAATTATAGATAAAACCATAATGATTATATTATTTAAAAAAGCTTTTTTAAAAACTGCATCCCCTAAAAGTTCTTTCCAGTTATTTAAACCTACAAATGCCTTATTCGATGCAAATCCATTCCAGTTATAGCAACTTAAATTGAAAGAATATACAATTGGATATGCTATATATACTATTAGGAATAAAAATGCTGGTACAAGAAATATAATTGCTGCATTTCTTGTTGACGCAGCACGCCTTTTAGCTAAACTACTATTTTGTGCCCACATACTTTCTCTCTCCTTTTCATAATTAATTTAGCTGCTGTAAAATTTATTCATCATATATTTTTTAATCTTTGTGATTTAAAATCCATATTATGAAAACTTTATTTTACAACAGCTTTAATCTTAATTTATGTTGCTATAATTATTTATTTTTTGCTTTATAGGCATCCATAGCCGCCTGTAATTCTTTATCTGAATCTTGAGGAGTCTTAGTTAAACCAAATATCTCTTGGCAAGTTGACTTGTGTACTTCTGCAACTTCTGCTGGTAAGTATTGGTCATACCATAATTGAACTCCCTTGGCATTATTAACTGTATCTAAGATTTTTTGTGTCAAAGCATCATCAGGCTTGAAAGATTTAAGTGGAATAATTTTACCTAATTTCTTACGGTCTTGTAATGCTTGATCATCTAATAATGATTGGATTAATTTAAAAGCTCCCTCTTTATCTTTACATTGTTCTGAAATTGAATATAAATTATCTCCAACAGTTCCTGCGCAAAGTGATTGATCAGCTGTTGAACCTTCTAATGCTGGGAATGGGAAGAATCCTAATTTACTCATAAAGTCTGGATTTTCACCAAGTACTGTACCTGTGAACCATGATCCCATTAAATCCATAGCTGCATCACCTTTATATAATGCTTGTCTAGCTTGACCACTATCATCATCCATACCATTAAATCCATCTATAAAGTATCCTTTTTTAACCCAGTCTTGAATCTTATTTCCTGCATATTCAAATGCGGGATTTTCAAAAGAACCCTTTCCTGATGCTGCGTTTGTTAATGGGTCAAGACCACCAAATCGAGTTGCCAAATACATGAAGTACATTGATCCTGTCCATTTTGTAGCATTAGCTAATGCAAATGGTGTTACTCCGTTTGCTTTTAACTTATCACAGACAGCTTCTAAGTCTCCAATAGTTTTTGGTTCTTGTAAACCATACTTTGCAAAAATATCTTTATTATAGAAAAATCCTGCAACGGATACGTTTTCAACAGGAACGGCATAAATTTTGCCATTATATGAAGATTGCTGAATACCTGCATCTATAAATTTATCTTTATAGTTATCCTTGTTCATAAAATCTGTCAGATCTGCGATTTTTCCTGAATTAACATAATCGATTAATCCTGATCCTCCCCATTGAATAAATACATCTGGAGTTTGATTTGAACTCATTGCCATAGATAGTTTTTGTTTGTAAGAATCATTAACCTGATCAACAACTTCCACATCATATTGAGGATTTGCCTCCATAAACCTCTTTACAGAAGCCTTTATTGCATCTGCTGCTGTTGATGTTTGAATATGCCATAAGGTCAATTTTGTCTTTCCTGATGATGCACTTCCACTTGTCTGAGTAGAAGTATTTCCACAGCCAATCATAAGTGTAGAAGCAATAGCTGCAGTCATTATGATTGATGCTATCTTCTTAAAATTCTTATTCATACAATTTTCCCCCCATAATTATTAATATAATTAACACATCTAAATATTACCATCTATAACAATAAATAAAAATTGAATAATTCATCTTTTATCTATAATTTTATATGTTTGTGTAAACATTTAACCAAATCAACTATTCGCTAATTTTTTATAAAATATCATAATATAAAATAATCTATATAAGTTAATGATAGCCATAAAATCACTCTATATTTGTGCAGCATTTTAATAAAATTTGCTATTCCAATATAAAAAAGTAGCAGTTTCAAAACAAATTGATCACTGCTACTTTCATTTTCTGCATTTCTTATTTATATCATGTAAAACTTTATAAAGATAAGCTCCTCAATTTTCACTGAATTTATAACCGCTTCTTTTTTATCTCCAATAACTATCACTTAATCCATAATTTTTATCTAAATCAAGTACAAATCCATGAACAGTTCCTGACCCATTAACTATAGCCATCTTTCTTAGACGGATATCTTCATTATTAGTAACCGAAGTGTCTGCCACTGCATTTGCAATAACCTTTAGTAAATCTTTTTCAGCCATATTAGGATTTTTTGAGCGAGCTGTATCAATAATTTGTGCAGCTTCTGGGCTTATACCTCCATTTTGCACTGCTATATCAAAAGCAAGAGCAAATCCCCTTACTGTTTTTAAATTATACTTATCACAGATAATCATTGCCTGCTCAGTTTTATATGCTTCAGCATCCAATTCAATGTTTATAAAATGCTGATTATTAGATAAATTAACTAACTGTGAATACCAAGGCTGCGAAATTGCATTTGCTGAATTATTAATAGACTTTGCCCATGCAAGTTGATTTTCTTTAGTATCAAGTATCATGTTATGAATAGCATCATAGTTTGTCCCAAAAATGCTCTTCATTTCAGCATTATACTCCCTATCCATTCTATTAAGAAGTGGCTGCAAAGTCCCTTGACCTATGCACCATTGAAGATATCCTAAAGATAAGCCTTGTCCGTCAAAATTTCCTGCAACTTGATTTAAATTTCCAATCTCAAACTGCTTGCTAATATTTTTTGCAACATTAATTACACTATCTGTTGGAGAAGTATAATGTTTTATGTACGCATCACTCACATATCCAAGGCCATTGTTATACATAATCTTATCCCATACAATACCGTTTCCCTGTGCTGTACCTAAAATTTGAACGTTGTCATAATTATATAAATTTCCTTCTATACTTCCATTTAAATCTGGAGTTGATCTTACTTTTAAATCAATTTGAAGTTCTGGATTATATACATACGCTTTATTATTAACTATATAACCTTCATTTTTACTTTGATCTACCGTAGCTGCACTTGCATTGACTCCGCCAAATGAAATACTGCCGGCTGCTATTAGTAAACTTAGTAAACTTAAAAGTATCCTCTTTCTTACCATTTATTCAGCTCCTCCCAATATACATATATCCTATATTTTACCACACAATTATAAAAAAGTCATCTTCTCTCCTCTTAAATAAAAATTACTTAACTTTACTATTTATTATGAATATACTAGCTAAAGCTAATCATATACTTTAATAAAATTATTATATTTGAGGTATTAAATGGGTGCTAAACAATTAACTTTCTATCAATTGCTATATGAAAAAATTAAAGATAGTCATAAACATTATGCAAAGAAAATTTTATATGAACTCTATCCAGATAAAACTCTTAATCAACTGGATATCCTCTCAAAGTTTGCTAATAAACATTTAAAAATAGTAAAAGCTTCTATAAAGGATCTTGAAGAATGCAATTTGATTAAGGATACCAACACATCAAAATCACCAAGTAGTGAAAAAAAATATATACTTACCACTCACGGTAAACAACTCGTTGAAGAAGATAGCAATTTCATGTAATATACGAAGACTATAAAATATTCTCGCTTAACTCTATTCTATAATTTATAAACGTAAATATGGATATATAACTTAAAAATCAAAAACACCCGCAAAAGTTCAATATGAATTTTCGCGGGTGTTGTATCAAAAGTAAGAAAACTCTCTCTAAAAATCCATCTAAAAACACATAAAAATGAAATCTTTAAATTCTTCAATTGTTCTAAATATTTTATCTGGTTTTAATCTTTTTAATTGATCCAAATCTACCATATCTGCCCATGCTGCAGAAATAATCTTAACTCCTGCATGTCTTGCCGCCACTATGTCATTGGGTGCATCTCCGATATAATATACTTCTTTTGGATTTATATTAAAATGTTCAATTACACAAGTTATTCCTTCACATTTTCTACTTCCATTTATAGAACCAGTTTCAACCCATTCAAATAAGCCTGCCATGTCAAACTGTTCTAAGGTAATATCAACACTTTTTCTGCCCTTTCCTGTTACCATAGCTACTAGAATTCCATTTTTCTTTAACTCTCTTATTACCTGAGCAATATCGTCAAATGGCTTTGGACATTCTTCTTTATGAAGATCCTTATAATATTGCAGATACTGTTTTACACCTTCTTCATAATTTTCAGGTATAAGTTCTTTTATAGTTCCTTCCTCTGATGGTCCAAATGTAGCTACAATTTCTTTATCACTAATGCTTCTTCCAATCAAAGGTTCAATTGATTTACGGAAAGCTTTAATGCATAATGGAACTGTGTTTCCAATAGTTCCATCTAAATCAAATATCATTGCCTTTATCATTTATTACTCCTCCACACTAAGTTTTTTAATTACTCTGCAAGGATTTCCTACTGCAACACAATTCTCAGGTATATCCTTTGTTACTACGCTTCCAGCTCCAATCACACTATTCTTTCCAATAGTAACTCCTGGTAAAATAATAACTCCTCCACCAACCCAAACATTATCTTCAATCTTAACTGACAGAGCATAAGTCCTAAAAAATGCTTGTCCACTACTTTCTTTCCAATCTTTCAACAAACGTTCTTCTACCTTTACCGGATGAGTGGCTGTATATATTTGAACATTAGATGCAATTAAAACATTATTGCCAATCTCTATTTTATTGCAATCTATAAAGGTACAATTAATATTAATAATGACATTATCTCCTATAGATATATTCCTTCCATAATCACAATAAAATGGTGTATCTATCTTCACGTTAGAGCCAACTTTCTCTAATAATTCATTAATAATATTCTCCTTCTCTTTTACAATAGCTATAAAATTATATTGATGTGTAAGCAATCTAGCCTTACTAATTATATTAGTAAGCTTCTTATCAATACAGTTAAAAACATCACCTTTCATACATTTATCTAGTTCACTCATGAGTATACCTCCTATATATTGTTTATGATTATAATCATAAGTATAATGTTATATATTAAGATGTTATATATTTATATCGTTATATTTTATAACAATATTATCATATGGAGGATTTATGGGAATTAAAAAATTAAATATCTATGAAAATCAGTTAGAAGACAGGGAATATGCTAGAAATGATAGTTTTCCTTTCCGAATTGGCTATGAAGAAATCACTAATTATGTTGGATCTACCTTTCAATGCCACTGGCATCCAGAACTAGAATTCGCATATATAAAAAGTGGCTCAATGATATATCAAGTAAATAATAATCAATACCTTGTTAGAGCTGGAGATGCTATGTTTGTAAATCAAAACTGTCTACATTCTGGAACATCTTACCGCAGTTTAAATTGTGAATATTTTGGAATGACCTTCCTTCCAGTTTTATTATCAGGACATAAAAACAGTATTTTTGAAAGTAAATATTTAGCTGAATTAATTACTAGTGAACGAGTACCTTTTGCATATTTTAATGGTATGGACAATGAAAATAAACATATAATTTCAACTTTATTAGAAATAGAAAAAGTATATAATGAAAAATTTGATGGTTATGAATTATTGATTCAAAGTAAGTTGTTTGAGTTAATATTCCATCTTTATAAAGATGTTTATTGTAATCTTCCAAAAGAACCACTTAAAAATTATAAGAATGTTATACAAATAAAAACTGCCTTAGACTACATTCATGCTCACTATAAAGAAAATATAGCTTTAGATGATATAGCTTACGCATCAAATCTCAGTAAAAGTTCCTGCTGCCGATTATTCAAGAAAATCGTAAACGAGACACCTTTTAATTACCTTTTAAAATATCGTATTCAGAAGAGCATTCCTTATTTACTAAATGATGGATTGAATATTACTGAAACTGCAGCTTTAATAGGATTTTCTAATAGCAGCTATTTTACTGAGATATTTCATAGATTATTAGGAATGACACCTTCAGAATATAAAAAGAAGTATTTATCAGATGAATAAGTTCTATTTTTTCAATTTAACCCTTACTAAACTTACAAATAGCATCAATTTTTATTCCTTAAATCTCTTATAAAATATTATTCTTTATCTTTATAAAACTTTAACTTGAGTTTTAACCTATGCTATAGTATTATATATATTCACTACAAGTTAGAATAATTTAAAAGGAGCAATTATATGACACAACCTTCAATGTCAATGTCTTCGTTTTTCCGGAACAGATTTGTTCAGGTCATTATGGTTTCTTCTATTTTCTTACAAATAGGAATATGGGTTCGTAACTTTGCCATATTATTATTTGTAATGGATAAGACAGATAATAATCCAATTGCAGTTTCCCTAATTTCAGTTGCTGAATTTGCACCAATATTTATATTTTCATTCATAGGAGGAACTTTTGCAGATAGATGGCGTCCAAAACGTACAATGGTCTGGTGTGACTTATTAAGTTCTGTTTCAGTTTTTGCAGTTCTCCTTACAATAATATTTGGAAGCTGGCAGGCTGTGTTTTTTGTAACCTTTATTTCATCGATTTTATCTCAGTTTTCTCAGCCTTCTGCAATGAAGCTATTCAAAATTCATGTTCCAGAAGAATTTATGCAGACAGGAATGGCTATTTTTCAAACTCTTTTGTCTATATTTATGATCATAGGACCAATGCTCGGTACAATTGTTTTTCAAAAGTTTGGAATAGATGTTTCTATATCAATAATGGGAGTAGCTTTCTTTCTATCAGCTTCAGTATTAACGCTATTACCACCTGATAACATAGTTGAGAAAAAAGAGAATTCAAATAATTTCTTGGAAGAATTAAAAGAAGGCTTCAACTATGTTTGGCAGGAAAGAGCCTTAACTATTCTAGGCTCTGTATTTGCAACTGCAGGTCTTGCTGTTGGAATTATACAGCCGCTTGGAGTTTTTCTAATAGTAGAAAGATTAGGTCTTCCTAAAGAGAATCTTCAGCTACTGCTTATGGTAAATGGAGCAGCCATGTTTATTGGCGGCGGTTTAGTTATGACCATATCCAAAAAGGTAATGCCTCAAAAACTTCTTGCAATAGGACTTTTAGTAAATGCTATTTCAATGGTTGGTATGGGGTTGTCCTCAAGCTGGATTGTCATACTTATGTTTCAATTCTTCAATGGATTTTTCATGCCTTGCATTCAGATTGGAATTAACACACTGATTTTGCAGCTTACAAAAGCTGAATTTGTAGGAAGAGTAAATGGAGTCTTAAATCCTATGTTTATGGGATTTATGGTAATTACTATGTCACTTACTGGCTGGCTTAAAAGTCAATTTTCATTAACTGTTCTTTACATTACAGCAGGATTACTTTTCTTTATAGGAACTCTGTTAACATCGTTAATTTTTAATGTTTCAGTTCAAAATGAAACAGATTCCGCAGAACAGTAATTGATAAAATATCAGCTTTTATTAAGGTACCTAAAATGTCACCTATGTAACATTTTAGGTACCTTAATTTATTTTAAATAATCATTCTAAATAATAACTTTTCATCATTATAAATATGTAATATTTTTTAATTATATATAGCTTATTCAATGTAATTCTACTTTTATTTATACAATAATTTATTATATCCTTCAAATACATTATCATTAACAACTGGCACAATATCTATAAATAATGCTTCATATCCAGGAATCTCTTTTATAGCTGCTTTAATCATTTTTATACCTTGTATATCATCAACTATTGTTTCAAAAAACATTCTAAAACCTTCAACCTTTACAGTTCTAAAAACATTTTTATCATCTACTTTTACACTTTCTACTGCTTTTATAATATCTTCCTGTCTCCATACACAATTTACCAAAATCATATTGCTCCTCCTTCTTCACCAGCTCCCCAGATGATTATCTTTTTTCCACTTGCCTTTCTGATATACCTTTCAATTTCCATACTTTTAATTACATTTTCAAAAAAACTTGTCATATTATACTCCACTCTTAACTCAATATTATTCTAATAATAAATTTAAAATAGTGCAATCTTTTACCTTTCTATGTCTTTCCAACTTATATTAAAGCTTATTCTCCAAAGAATTATATTAATAATAAGAAGTATGAATGCAAATATTCCAACATATATAATATTATTTATAATTGCTATGTGTATTGCTGCAAATATCCCAATAAAAATCAATGTTATCACTCCTGGGCCTATAAGTTTGCCGCTATCAACTATAGCAAATTTCACACTGAAAGGCATCGTTTTATTTGACATTTTAAAATATATCAAGGCTGATATTAACAAAACTAAAAACATTGTAATTAAGTCCATAATTATTGATGGCCCCTTTAAAACTAAAAATATTATAGCTAATAATAAATAAATCGGTATAACTAATTTAAACAAGGTTCCCTTTACTGCTCCTTTTAATATCACTCCAGGATCTTTTATTGGCAATGTTTTATATATAAATGCACCTTTATAGTTATCACTATTATTTATATAAGCAGTGCAAAAGCATAACATTAATACACTTATATATATTAACAATTGTGCTTTCCCATCACAGCTTGTTTGAATGCTTTCGATAAATGATTTTCTTCTATCAGTAAACATAAATACGACTGGTATAAATACCGCCATTGCAAGAGATGGATATACCTTAAGCTTAAAATTTCTTTCTGTTGCTATCATATTTTTAGTAAATATAAACATACTTTTTTCAATTTTATCTCTGCAAACTAAATTCGCTATAAATTCTTTTCCTTTTTTATTTCCACGAATTATGTTTCCTCCATTATCATTTAACTTTTGAAGATTCTTTTCAAAATAAGGTACTACTTTTTTAATATAAAACATAATCAATATAACTGGTCCAACTACAGCCATTGCAGATAAAACCATCAAAAATTTATTTCTATCTCCATCAATTAATATTCCAAAAGGGGCTGCAAACCACATGGACGGAAGTAGAGCATGCCAAAGCTTTGGCACATAAGTAGTCTTAATGCCTGTAATAGCAAAAATTCTACTAAATAACTGATATCCAAAAGTAAATACAAATGCCACAAAAATCTGAAAATAGTTTATTATATCCTTTAGTTTTTCTCCATCAAAAAGCTTCAAAACTATGGTATATAAAAATGCAGTTATTACTATAACTATTAAAGTTAATAATATATTTTCTATAATAAAAATTGGTGGAAATATAAATCCATATTTTATTGTTCCAAAGATTAAAGGAATAAAATTTAAAGACAAGGATATGCCCATAAGATATATGCATATATGGGTTAGCTTTGCAGCATTAAAAGTTTTACTGTCTATTGGCTTTGGTAATAGTATATTTTTTTCTTGTACGTCCAATAAAACTGCTGAAAAATCTGATATCATAAGAGATACCATCATAAATAAATTTACGCCTATAACAATGTTTATATTTCTTAACGCTGATATCTTACTTGTCAGCATTAGCCCAATAAAAATACTTAGAAACCCATTAAACATAAGTAATCGTATATAATTATTTTTATCTTCATTTTCAGCAGATTTCCTATTGTTATTTAAAACAGTACTTACTCTTCGTCCGTCCATAGTTAATTTTATTTGTAAAATCATCCGCATAATATCATAGTTAACGCCAGATTTTTTATATAAAATTTGAAATTTATCTAATAGCTTTAATATTCTAAATTCTTTCATAGCTATACCTCTTCAACTAAAGAAACAAATTCTTTAGCAATGTGTCCATGTTCATTAAAACCTGTTAATTGATTGAATATTTCCTCTAAAGAACTTTCCTTTTTACTATTTTTAAGTTCTTCAAAACTCCCATCTGCTGCTATTTTTCCATTATTAATAAGTACAATCCTATTACTCACCTTCTCAACAACATCCATTATGTGAGAAGAATAAAATATAGTTTTTCCTTCCTTAGCAAGATTGCTCATAATTTCTTTGAATATCATAACGCTATTAGCATCAAGCCCACTTAAAGGTTCATCAAAAAATAGTATATCTGGATTATGAATCAAACTGCATATTATAAGTAATTTTTGCTTCATTCCCTTTGAATAAGATGATATTCTAGAATGCATAACCCCTTGAACTAAAAACAACTTCATAAGCTTCTCTGCTCTTTCAATAAGTTTTTCTTGTTCTAATTCATATATCCCACCTAAAAAACTTATATACTCAAATGCAGTTAAATTTTCATATATATCTGCAAGCTCTGGAACATATCCTATTTTCTTCTTATACTCTACATTTCCATTGCTTATATCCTGCCCTAATATTTCAACTTTCCCTTGATAGCCTTCTATTATACCAAGCATTATTTTTATAGTTGTACTTTTACCAGCACCATTAGTTCCTATATACCCTATTACCTGCCCTCTTGGAATCTCTAAATTTATTCCATCAAGTACATACTTATTTCCATAACTCATTCTCAAGTCTTTAATCGATATTATACTTTCTAAATTTCCCATAACTTTGCTCCTTCTAAAAGCACCAAATGTGTATATTTAATATTTTATTTTTAACATAAAATATACTAATAGCATACCAAATATATATTTAAATGTAAATTAACGTAAAAAAATCTTATTAAGGCAACTCACAGTTAGATTAATTATTATTTTAATTATATAAATATCCTTACTTGAATTTAAAATAACCCACAAAAATCCAAAATCAATTTTAAATTCTGTGAGTTAATTATTCCGATAGAGTATATCTTCTGTACATAGTGATATTTTGTATTAATTTTTATTTCTTCTCATAATTTATACAATCTTCAAATAAGCAATACAGCATATTAACACATCTTTCAATATATAAATCTACATCTTCAATTTTATTATCAAAGACAATTTTATGGCATACATCATCTACAAGAAAAAGCGAGTAATGCAAAAATACTTCTTCTTCCTTTTTACTATTAAAAGGTAAAGACAACACTTTAAAAATCTCTCTTATCTTATCTTCTCTTTCTTGATTCTCTTTCTTCCTAACTGCAGCTATATCCTTATCTAAAAGTGTTAATGCTTCCATTTCATTATGAAAGGTTTTTGTAAAGTCATGAAAATCCACCATCATTTTTATAAATATTTTAAACAACTCTTTTGCTTCTTCAGCATTATTAAATTGCTTATTTTTATTTTCTACCCAAAAATCATGAGTTGGGTAATCAAACTTTTTGTTAAATCTTTCAATCACTTTAATATAGATTTCTTTCTTATCCTCAAAATAGGCATATACAGAACCAGTTGCAACATCTGCTTCTTTAGATATATCCGCAGTCGTAGTATTATAATAACCTTTTTCATTAAATAATTTATAAGCTGCATCTAATATTCTCTCATATTTTTCTAAAGCCCTTTTTTGAGTTGGTATCCTTGTTTTTCTCTCCATTATCATCACCTGCCTTAATGATAAAAGATAAAAAAATAAAAGTCAACAAAATATGAAATTCAATTCATGTATTGACTTTTAAATTTCACCAGTATATCATATGAATATGAAATTAATTTCATATTTTAAATTATAATTTATGGAGGTTATCATGCATAAAAAGCAAAAAGTATTAGCGTTTATTTCATTAGCAATAGCTTGTTTTCTAACAGTACTAGATTCAACAATAGTAAATGTATCACTACCATCTATGGCTAATTATTTCAGTACAGACATAACAGGAATATCTTGGGTAAGTACAGCTTACTTAATTCCTTTTTCTGCTCTTTTGATAAACTTTTCAAAACTTGCAGATATTTATGGACGAAAGAAGTTATTTTTAATTGGTCTTATAGTTTTTGGTTCTTCCTCAATATTTTGCGGACTTTCTACTTCACTTTCTATGATCATTATTTTTAGAATTCTACAAGGTATAGGTGCCGCGATTCTTACACCACTTGCCATCCCCCTAGGCATTGAGTTATTTGGCAAAGATGCCATGTCAAAGCTCGCTGTTATAGTCGGCATGACAATCTCCATATCTGCAGCTTCTGGTCCTGTAGTAGGTGGAATTTTAAATGAAGCCTTTGGTTTTAAAGCTATATTTTATGTGAATGTGCCGTTTATCATTCTCTCTCTGATCTTTGGAGCTAAACATCTTCGAGAGTGTTACGATAGAACAATTGAAAAAAAAGTAGATTTTATTGGTTCTATATTATTAGCTTATGGAATTGGAGCACTAACCTTTTTACTTGTTAAAGGTAGTGCCTATGGCTGGGGAAGTTTAAGAATTATTACTTTAATCGCAACTTCAGGAATTTCAGTTATTTCTTTTCTCATCTACGAATTTAATTCTAAGAATCCAATGATAGAATTTAAACTTTTTAAAACTAAAAGTTTTACTTCTTCCGTAACAATAGTTGGAGTAATATTCTTTGCCTATATGCCTATTTCTTATTTGATGAATTTCTATTTAGAAAATCAACTTGGTTATACAGTATTAAATGCAGGAATGACATTAGGTATTGTTAGTTGTGTTTCCTTTTGTACGTCTCCAATTTTCGGAATTATATCCACAAAATTTGGAGCTAGAATAATTTCTCTACTTTCTATAATTTTTGTATGTCTTGGTGATTTCATGTTTGTATTTATGAATAGTTCTAACAATATAAAGTTAATTCATATTGCTTTTATAATAGTAGGACTTGGAGTTGGTGCAACTTCACCCTTGTATAAAACTGCTTTTGATGAAATATCTAAAGATAAAAACGGTATTGCCTCAGGAATATTAAATAGCTTTAGACAATTGACCGCATGTCTAGCTATAGCTTTGGTTTCAACCTTGAGCAGCTATTATACTACTCAAGCTATAGATAATTCAAAAAATAGAATAATGTATATAGTTAATAATAATGTAATTCTTGAAGAGCAAGTAAAATCTACAATATGCGATAGAATTAAAAATATAGATACTAGTCAAAATAATTCGTTCTCAAAGGACATGGTTGATAAATTAATTGAAGACAAAGAGAATACAATATTAGCTTCTGTTCCTGATAATATGAAACCAACAATTAAAGAAAATTTTAACGTTCAAACAAAAGAGATTTATAAAATTCTAGATGAAATAACCATCATAAAAAATGATGAAAGTAATAAGGTTTATAATAAGTGCTTTTTATTTACAGCAATTATTTCAATCTTTGGATTAATAGCAGTACCCTTTAATAAAAAAACAAAAAATAAAACGGAATTAAGCAAAGCTAAACCAGAATTAGCATAAGAAAACTACGGCATATATGTAAAATCAATAATTGCAAACATATATGCCTCTTTGATTGCATATCTTTATGTTTAAAATCATTATTACTAAATACTAATATTATCTTTTCACTATGATAATTATCTTACTTATAGTAAAAACTATCTTAAAAATGGAGTTGATTTTATGAAAACCACAATTTATTATTTCTCTGGGACAGGGAATTCATTAAAAATTGCTAAGGACTTAACTGTCAAATTAGAAAATGCTGATGTTGTATCTATTACAAGTATAATGAAAAAAAATGATAGTGTTCCTATCACCGCTGATAAAATTGGCATTATTTATCCTGTATATATCTGGGGTATTCCAAAAATAGTATCTAAATTTATAAAGAAAATCCAAACTGATAATAAAGGCAAATATTTTTTTGCTATAGCAACTTGTGGCGGTAAAGTCGCTGGTTCTTTATTGCGCTTGTCTAAAGAACTATCTTCAAAAGGTTTTAAGCTTTCCTTAGGCTTTTCACTGGTTCTTCCTTCAAATTATATTCCTTATATTCCTAAAGACGGTGATGATACTACTGACAATCAACAAAAGCTATTTACAGTTGCGGAAAAAAGATTAGATGAAATAACATCATTAATAAAAAATAACAAATCCGCGAAAATAGAAAAAGGATCATTAAAAGATTGTCTTATACAAACAGGATTAATTTATAGATTCGCCTCTACTGCAATTCATAAAATGGATAAAGGATTTTGGACAACTACTGATTGTATTTCATGTGGATTATGTGAAAAGATATGCCCTATGAAAAATATTGTACTAAAAGATGATACGCCTATTTGGCTTCATAAATGCGAAATGTGCTTTAGATGTTTAAATTACTGTCCAAAAAATGCTATACAATTTATGAAAAATACTGAAGGTAAAAAAAGATATAAAAATAACTTTGTAAGTTTAAATGAAATAATAGACTAAGAATTTTTATAGAATACATTTTTATACAACAAGGCTTCTTCTATAACCTTAATTTCTAATATGTACACATTAAGACAGGTAGTCTAATTTTAACTTTAATTTAGACTACCTGATATTATTCATAAAGTAATAAAAAATAAATACTTGTTTTTCTTGAAATTTAGCATTTCTATTACTTATAATATAAAAAATCTAACTATTAGAAATTGCAAAGTAACATGGGATTTCTAAAAAGTTTTGCCCATTTGAATTTGGCAAATTAATAAAATGACTTTCTGGATTTACATCAATCCAATTCTTAAGTTCAATAGATTCTTGTATCGCATCTCGTTTCACACTAGTTATGTATCTATCTCGTGGTGTCTCAAAATATGAAAAAGCAATATTTTCATGTATTGCAATTGATTGATATTTATCTCCTTTAAAGCATCCTTCTTTTACTATAGCGTAATGGTGATAAATATATGAATATAATTTATTAGGATATAATATTGCAATGCGTCCACATCTTTTCTTTGGATCAACAGGTCTTTTCCATTCTTCTAAACTTTCAGGATAGGCAAAGCAATAAATATTGAACATTGGAACCCATACACGATTACTGTCTATACCTGGCCAGACCATTAAAAAAGCTACAAGAGGCTCAAACACTTTTTCTGCTATTTGATGGTAGATTTGATTATTATTCACATCTTCAGGTTCTTCTTTTTCTATAATATATTCCACATATAGAAATACCATATTTTTATAGTGAAAAAGAGCACAGGTTAAAATTTTATTATTACTAATTTCCACTGAAGCTTTTTGCTTACATTCTTCTAGAGCTCCTTTAAAAAGTTCATTATAAGAATCGTCCTTTAAATTTGCTCTATAATGACATCTTAAAACTGTCTTCATAATTATTCACGTTCCTTTATAGAAATGTTCACTTTGTTGCAGTCTTCAATTTCATATATCCTATTATCTATTACATTATAAGGTTCCACATATTTTACGTTTCCATTTATCTCAAGATTGTCTGTATATCTAGAATATACTACCGGAATTGTATGAGAATAAACATTACGTTCAGAAGGCTGCTCATCAAAAATATCAGCAGGTTGTGTTCCTTGCTTCTCCATCGTCAAATCAATATTTCGAATTGATATATTTCTAATACGAGAATCCTCTTCTCCTGCAATAAATATGCTTGATTCACATTTCATATAAATATGGTCAAAAGTAATATTTTGAATTTTTCCTGGAAATTTATGCTGTGAATTTCTATATGTAGCACTAATGAATATCGGCTCTCCTTTTCCCCACCATCTTGGCGCAAAACTTCGCTCTGGGCAATCTGCATATCGTTTAGTGTTGCCTGATACATGATGGATATGAATATCCTCAATAGTTGCACCATCCCTTACCCATATTCCTACTCCCCGTGAGCAGTCACGGAATACACAATCGCTTAATATGACATTACGAATAGCGTTAAAGGTTTCTGTACCAATTTTTAATGCACTATCATGAGAATATAAAATACAATTGTTGATAACTATATTTTCGCAGCTTCCATATTTAGCTGCCATAGGTTCAGAATTCTTTATAACAATAGCATCATCTCCAGCTTTAATAATGCAGTTACTGATAATAACATCTTTGCAGGTATCAGGATCTATACCATCATTATTGGCTCCACGCTGATCATTTAAAATTTTTACACCATTTACGATAACGTGTTTACAACCTGCCATATGTAATGTCCAAAATGCAGCATCCTTGAAAGTGATATCCCTTACAACTAAGTTCTTAATATTTTCAAAAAAAGTTGTTCTGGGACGTAATTCTGTCCTTATGTTTAAAGGACATTCATGGAAGCCTCCATCTGCATTATCATCATAGAATATTTCATCACCTTGGCCATAAATAATGCCTTGACCTGTAATACTTATATTTTCTTCATGGAAAGCACATAGAAAACAGCCCCCTTCCCAACCAATATCTTTATTATCATCTTCAAAATTTTTAGCAAAATCTATTAAATCTTCTTGGTGGATACTGCTAATTAAATAGGCTCCGCTTTCTAAATGAAGATCAATGTTACTCTTTAAAATTAATGTTCCACTTAAAAAATTTCCGTTTGGAATAATGACACGCCCTCCACCACCTGCAGTACACTCATCAATTGTCTTTTGAATAGCCTCACGGTTATTTGTTATTCCATCTGGTTTGGCTCCATAATTCAAAATATTATAATCCTTCACCGTTTATCTTCCCCTTTATTAAATATTCCTTTTAATGATATGGTATTTATTTTTTTCATTAAAATTCCACAACTTTTTAGAAATTTGTTTTTTATGTATTGCTGTGGTTTCTTATATTATATAATTTATTATCTCACATAATTCCAAATAAATAAACACTAAAACGCTTTGTTTTGTTTTTATTTTATTGTGAATCGGGAATTAAAGTTCATAAACAAACGTAAATATTATATTTTGATACGTAACTTTTATTTTTTATTTTACTGTATATTTTCCTTAATTTATTAACACACTTTTTTAATTCTACATTTTTTGTATTCCATAAAATTTATTCACATAAAGAAAAAGCCTAGTAGTACCGTTACTAAGCTTCAACTTAATTGTTATATTTAAACTCCTCACTAACGTTCTCATTTAGATTGCTTTCAATTCTTAGATTAAATTCACATTAACATATATATCTTTCCATTTTCTGTGCGGCTTGTTTTTCTAACTGTTTAATTCTTTGATATGACAAATTAAGTTTATCTTGAACCACATAATATCTTCTATGTTCTATATGAATTATTTGTATAATATCCCTTTCTTCTTCTGTTAATATTGTCATTGCATTTTCTATTTTTTTTAGTTCTCTTCTTCTAGCCGCCTGCTCTCTATATAATTCGTCTTTCCTTTCCATCAGCTTTTCTGCCTGTATCTCTACACTTGAGGTGATTTTATAGGTTTTACCTGTTCTTTCTTCAAGTTTTTGTCCACTTATTCCCAGTATCTCTTCTTCAAGTTCCTGAACTCTTATATCTATATCCTGTATATCAGCTAAAATTTCCTTATATCTACTTACCTTATCAATAATTCTATTCATATAATCACTCTCCTTATTCTCCATAAAAAATACCGTAAATTCATTTCGAATATACGGCATTTAAAATTATATTTTTTTATTTCTCAATTTAGTAAAAATGTTATCCTTTAATACTTTTCACAAAACTGTCCCTATCTTCTTGATTTTCAAATAAGCTCAACCAATCACATATTTCTATAGCAAAATCGATAAATGCTATTCCTTGAGCTGTTATTATATTTTTATCTCTTACAACTCTTCCAGAAACAAAATTTTCTCTTGGAAAAGGATCTTCTTCTCCAAATACTTCAACATGCTTTGATGTCCACTGATCAATAGGTGTAGTATATTTAACTTCTTTTAATACACCTGCTTTTGCTAAAAAGAAAGTTCCAGCTCCACATATGGCTCCAAGTAATTTCTTTTTTAAATTAAGCTTATTAATCAATTGCATTAGTTCAGGTCTAACCTCACCATACCAACCTCCACATATTATTAAGCCTTCTGCTTCCTCATTTAATACTTCAGAAACTAGTTTGTTTGGCTTGTACAATACTCCTGACCTGCTTCTTATTATTTTATCATCATATGCAATGGTAACTATTTCTTTACCAGCATCTGCTGCCAGCAGATGAAGGATAAATGCGATTTCATAGTCAGTCATATTATCAAAAATAAATACCAATATCTTATCCATCTCATATTCCTCCTTTTTAGGCATATTATAGAATTAGTGTATTGCTATTATATCATAATTTCTAAATACCATATTATTAAATTTTCAAAGATCATAATTTTATTAAAATATAAGTTTTCTTTCAGTTAATTTTTCCATATTACTAATTTATACAAAAATAATTTTTATACTGTAAACCTAACTGGCAGTATTGTTATTAGGCTAAGATTTTTTTACTAACTTTAACTTACTAACCTTTCGAGCTTCCACCTCTCAAATTATTGCCAATTATTCTGCTATTTTTAAATCCTTAAATATTTCATCAATTGTGCACTCATAAACTTCTGCAAGTTTTTTTATTACTTTTGGTGATGGGCTTGCCCACCCCTGTTCCAACTTGTAAAATGTACTCTTACTTATGTTAAGTGACTCCATTACCTCTTCACTTTGAAGACCTAGTTTTAATCTTCTTAATCTTATTGGTGTTAATTTCATTTTTTCACTTCCTCTCAACAAAAATCTCTCTTAATAACTATCTTGTCTCAACATAGTTATATTTTATCATAATTGCCGATACGAACAAACATTCGCTTTGCTGTAAAAATCTATAATTTTATTAACTACATTACTCTTTCTTTCGTTTTCTTTCACTTCCTTAAATTCCCTAATCATTTTATCAGCATAGCCGATTGTATTTTAAATTTCTTTCATAAATATATTAATACTTTCGTATTTATTATCTAGATTTTCTTTGGAATAAAGCTATTATTAAAAAAATAAAAATAAGGAAAATAATAAGATTATCTACTTTTTATTATTTTCCTTATTTTTGTTATTAATTTAAAATATTTTTCTTTCTATTATAACTTTTTACTGCCATATAATCTCTAAAGGATTTCTATCTACCAATCTTTTAAAACTATATAGCGGATATCCTATCAGTAATCCACCTGTTACCACTCTCTCCTTAGAAATATTCAGTAACCTCAAAAGAGGTTCATATTCTGTCATAGTACAATATTCAAATAATCCTGACCAGCAACTTCCAAGCCCCAATGTTTGAGCATATAATTGCACATATGTTAATGAGAAATGTGTATTGTCACGGCCAAGTGCTTGTTGATCTCTTTTTGCAGTTGCAACCACTAAACATGGGGCTTCTCTTAAAATAGTATCTTTGTTCTCCTCACGATATTGATTTATAGTTGAAGCAGTATTTTGCACCCATGGTGAATTCTTCAATGCACCATTTTTTATAGATTCTTCCGCCCAGTCAGCTATAGCTGAAGCAATCTCTTGTAGAATGATGCGATTATCGATAACATGATATGAAATTCCTTGGGAATTGCAGGCTGTTGGTGCAAATCTACCTATATCTAGAAGCTTATAAACTGTATCACGAGATACTTCTTTTTTCTGAAATGATCTAATGGATCTTCTAGATCTAAGAAAAATGTCAGCAGTATCGGAATTGATCAATTTATCTTCTCGTATTTCAACTTGTTTCTGTAGTGGGTTTTTTGTATTATCTAAGGCACCATTTGGACAAACAGCTACACAATGACCACATTCGATACAAAGATCCTTAGCTACTTTTGGTCCTGAATCACTCATTACTAAGGTTCCTCTACAGACTTTTACACACAAGCCACATTTGATACATTTTTCAGAATTTACTATAATAAAATCATTCATACACTCTCTTTCTTTCGCATCGTTTCACTTTAATTCACCTGCTTCCAGCAAGCAAAATTTCTAACTTAGCTACCATTATTCCTTTTACTACAGAGAAATGAAAATCTAATAGAAGAGGATCTGGAAGTCCTGCTTTATCAAAATCACCATCCACTTTAGCTGTAATTACATCTATTGAATTCTTTTTAGCAGCATTTATAACTTCTAATTTGAGCTTAACAGCAAAGTGATGTTTTAAACTCCACTCTTGGATTTTATCTAGACCAATGTACTCTTGCCCTTCATCAATTACAATAGCATTCTTATCAAAAATTGAAATAAACTTATTAGAATCTGAATTATTTGATGAGTTGAAATAAGTTTTAATAGGTTCTTGTAATTTTATATTCATTAGTGTATCTCCTTTATAACTCTATTTTTTAATGTTTATTTTATATTATTGATCTCTTTTAAATATATCAAATATAACCTGACGACATCACGTCAAGTTATATAGCTAAATTAAAAATAAACCTAATCTAAAATATTAACTATACTTACACACAAACTCAGAGCATAATATCCTGGTATTATGAAAGAAATAAGTATAACCAGGTAAACTTGACATGATGTCGTCAAGTTTACCTGGTTATACTAATTAAATAAGGCACATTCAAAAGAATAACTAATCTACTTTCTTTAAGATGCCTAAAATTAATTAATTAATTAATTAATTTATTTAGGAGGTATTTTTATTTATGGAAAATATTTTATCGTTTGATATTAACAAAGAACTTGATGGTAAACGCGTACTTGTAACAGGTGGAACTAAAGGTATTGGAAGAGCAATTGTTGATCGTTTACTTAACGCTGGTGCAACAATAATAACAACTGCCCGAAGTATACCTAATGACTTACCTAATTCTGTTGGCTTCATTCAAGCAAATGTAAGTACACCAGAGGGCACTGAAAAAATTATTAGCGAAACCCTTGATAGGCTTGGTGGTTTGGATATTTTAATAAACAACGTGGGTGGTTCCTCATCTTCCACTGCCGGAGCATTAACATTAAATGACGACGACTGGCTGCAAACCTTCAATCAAAATCTTTTTTCAGCTGTACGACTTGATCGTGGATTTCTACCATCTATGGTTAAACAGCAAAAAGGTGTAATAATTCATATTTCATCTATCCAACGAAAACTTCCTGGAATAATGACTATGTCATACTCTGCTACTAAGGCAGCTTTAACCAATTACAGCAAAAATCTAGCTACACAATTTGGTGGAGATGGTATAAGAATAAATACGATTGCTCCTGGTTTTACAGAAACAAAAGCCGCTGAACGCCTCATTGAAAGGATGGCACAAAATTCCGGAACTGATTATAATGGAGCACGTCAAGAACTAATGGATAACCTCGGCGGCATACCACTTGGCCGTCCTGCAAAACCTGAAGAAATTGCTGAGCTTGCTGCTTTTCTTGTATCAGACAGAGCTTCTTATATTACTGGTAGTGAGCATATTATTGATGGTGGAATAATTCGAACTATATAGTGCAAGAGTAAACACAAAAAAACCTGCTAAATGCAGGTTTTTTTGCTATATACGTATTTATATTATCTTTTTTCTTTACCTGTAGCATCACCATACATAAGATTTTCAACTTCAGCTACTGTTGAAAGGTTAGCATCACCCATCATACTATATTTTAGGCATGAACCAGCTGTTGCAAACTCAATGATATCTTGAGTTGAATATCCTGATGTTATTGCATATATAAGTGATGCAGCAAAAGCATCTCCTCCACCTATATTATCTATAACATGTATATCGTACTTCTTAGCATTATAGAATTCTTTTCCATCATATAATACTGCTGTCCAGTCTACATCTTCTGCTGTAAATCTATTTCTTAAAATTATTGTAGCATACTTCATATTGAATTTTTCTACAAACTTTTTAAGTATCTCGTTGCAATCTGCTTTTTCATCTATTGGCTCACCTAATGCCATTTGTGCTTCATCAAGACTTCCAAGAGATACGTCACAATATGGTAGAAGTTCTCTTATTGCTTTGCTGAATGCTTCTTTATTCCATAGAGTTTCTCTAAAGTTTAAATCTACACTTATTGTTAATCCTTTTTCCTTAGCTGCTTTTACTGCATCTAAAGTAATCTTTGCGCATTCTTCTGAAAGCGCTGGAGTTATTCCTGAAAAATGGAACCATTCTGCTCCTTCAAAAATTTTGTCCCAGTTAAAGTCTTCTCTCTTAGCTGTTGCCATTGAAGAGCCTTTTCTGTCAAATGTAAACTTAGTTGGTCTTTGAGATTCTCCATATTCACTGAAATAAATACCTATTCTTTCTCCGCCTCTAACTACGTCTTTAGTATCAACTCCATATTTTCTTAATTCATTTATTGCGCATTGTGCTATATCATTATCTGGAAGTTTAGTTATGTAACTTGTTTCCTTTCCAAATACAGCAAGCGAAACTGATACATTTGCTTCACTTCCACCGTAAAATGCGTTAAACTGCTTAGATTGAGAAAATCTGTCATACCCTACTGGCGAAAGTCTAAGCATCATTTCTCCTATTGTTACTATCTTTCCCATTTTTCCACCTCTTATGATAATTTTAGTTAATATTATTCTATTTACAAAGAATACTTTTATTTTTTGGAACACGTTTTCCAAAAATAATATGTTCTATAAAATTATATTCCAAATCGTTATAACTTTCAAAGTATAGTTGAGTCTGTTTTTGTCAAATAACATAAAACTACTGCTCATTCATTCATATATAGGCATATTCCTTAAATTTAATAATTTTCCACAATAGCACTTTACATGAATTATCTTGTGACACTATCCCTTAATTAAAAATTTTATAGTATAACTATAGCTTTAGCCTAAAATAGTGATAAATAATCATTGCAAACATATAACTTATCTAGATAAACAATATTTTACTTGTTGAAATTATTTTAGCATTATGTTATAGTACTTATTAACAAAACGATTGGAGGTGGAAAGATGATTAACTTTTCTTGCTAATATTTTAAAGCATAATAGACTTATAAAGGCGAAAATATCGCTTGTTTTATTGTGCTTATGCAAGAAAGTTATTAATCTTTTCACTCGTACGGTATATATTAATCATGCCTATAATTGGTTTGATTTTGCTGTATTTATTGAGCTGCAAGAATTAACTTTCTTGCAGCTCAATTTTTTATACAGGAGGATAAATTCATGTCTTTAATAAACGTAACAAATTTAACTTTTGCCTATGATGGCAGCTATGATAATATATTTGAAAAAGTAAACTTTCAAATAAATACTGATTGGAAACTAGGTTTTACAGGAAGAAATGGAAGAGGTAAAACAACATTTTTTAATTTACTCCTTGGCAAATATGAATATAGTGGTAGCATTTCTTCTAATGTAACCTTCGAATACTTTCCTTTTAAGGTAAAAAATACAGATTATCTAACTATTGATGTAGTTGAAGAGATTTATCCAGACTTTCTTGAGTGGAAATTAATGCGTGAACTTTCTTTACTTGAAGTTTCTGATGATATTTTGTACCGCCCTTTTAAGTCATTATCTTATGGAGAGCAGACAAAAGTGCTCCTTGCTGCTTTGTTTCTTAAGGAAAATAGCTTTTTATTGATTGATGAGCCAACAAATCATCTTGATATGAAGGCAAGAAAACTTGTTAGTAACTATCTTAATACTAAAAAAGGTTTTATTTTAATATCACATGACAGGGCTTTTCTCGATAACTGTGTTGATCATATTCTTTCAATCAATAAAACCAATATCGAAATTCAAAAGGGCAATTTTTCCTCATGGTGGGAAAATAAAAAAAGACAAGATGGTTTTGAGCTTGCAGAAAATGAACAACTTAAAAAAGATATCAATAGATTATCTCAAGCTGCTAAACAAACAGGTAGCTGGTCTGACAAAGTAGAGAAGACAAAAAACGGAATGCGAAACTCTGGTTCAAAGGTGGATAAAGGCTACATTGGACATAAAGCTGCTAAAATGATGAAGCGCTCTAAATCAATTGAAACCAGACAACAAGCTGCTATTGATGAAAAATCTAAGCTTCTTAAAAATGTTGAAAACTCTGAGATCTTAAAAATTTCTCAGCTTCCGTATCATAAAGACAAACTTGTAGAACTTGAAAATATATCAATACTTTATGGTGATGCTGCTATCTGCAAGGATGTAAGCTTTACTATCGAACAAGGTGATAGATTAGTCCTTATAGGTAGAAATGGTTGTGGAAAATCAAGTGTTATGAAACTTATTTATGGTGAGGATATAGATTATACAGGCACTTTCAGAAAAGGAAGTCAGCTTAAAATATCCTATGTCTCACAAGATACATCTAATCTTAATGGTAATTTAACCGATTATGCTAGATATAATGATATTGATGAAAGTCTTTTTAAATCTATTTTAAGAAAACTTGATTTTTCAAGGACTCAATTTGAAAAGGATATGTCAGCTTTTAGCGGTGGACAGAAGAAAAAAGTATTAATTGCCAAAAGCCTTTGTGAAAAAGCTCATTTATATATCTGGGATGAACCTCTTAATTTTATAGATGTTATTTCGCGTATGCAAATAGAAGAATTATTACTGTCATACTCACCAACCATTTTATTTGTAGAACACGATAGTGAATTTTCAAAGAATATTGCAACAAAAATTTTTGAGTTCTAGTGATTTATATAAATTACACTAAAAAAGCACTCATTCTTAACTACTCTATGTCTACTTGACAAGGAGCAGTTTATAGAATAGTGCTTTAAACATTTTCATTATTTATATATAACAGGATATTTTTTTATTAAGTCTTCATACATAAAGCAATCACAAACATGATCATTTATAATACCGCTGGCTTGTAGATGAGAATATACAGTGACAGATCCGAGAAATTTAAAACCTCGTTTCTTTAATTCCTTACTTATCTCATCAGATAATTCATTTTTAGATGGTATATTTCCAGATTGATGTTCCTTGTAAATCACTGTTTTTCTCTCTGTAAAGCCCCATATGTATTTATCAAAAGAACCATATTGCTTTATTATTTCTTGAAAATTTTTTGCATTATTGATGACTGCTTCTACTTTTCTTCTTGATTTTATCATTCCATCAGTCAGTAAGATTTCTTCTATTTTCTCTTCTCCATATTCAACTATTTTATCAAAATCAAAATTATCAAAACACTGCCTGAAAACTTCTCTCTTTTTAAGCATCAATTTCCAATTTAATCCTGCCTGCATTATCTCAAGTGTGATAAATTCAAACTGCTTTCTATCATCATGAACAGGTATTCCCCATTCACGATCATGATAATCCTGCATTATTCCTTCATCTAAACACCAACTACATCTTTTTTTCTCTAACATGTTCTATCCTTTCAACTCCTTAAAATTAATTATTCAAAGGCTTTCATTGATTCATTTACAGATTCTTCACAGGATCTCATTGCAAAAATTGTTTTTTCTAAAAGTTCATCTAAGCTCCAGCCAAGCATTTCTGCTCCATCTTTAATAACATCTCTAGAGCATCCTGCCGCAAATTTTTTATCTTTAAACTTCTTCTTTAAGCTAGATAATTCCATATCCATTACGCTCTTTGAAGGGCGCATTCTTGCTGCTGCACCTATTAAGCCTGTTAATTCATCTGTTGCAAATAATACCTTTTCCATAGTGTGCTCAGGTTTGATATCAACACAAAGTCCATATCCGTGACTACATACAGAATGAATTATATCTTCACTTACATTGGCTTCTTTCAATAATTCTTGTGCTTTTATGCAATGCTCTTCTGGCCACATTTCAAAATCAATATCATGTAAAAGTCCCACGTTCCCCCAATATTCAGCTTCTTCTCCATAACCAAGCTGCTCTGCGTACCACTTCATAACGCCTTCAACTGTAAGACCATGAAGTATATGAAATGGCTCCTTGTTATATTTTTTAAGCAAATCAAATGCTTCTTCCCTTGTAATTGTATTATTCATTATAGTTCCTCCCTTTTTATTTTTCTCTATGCTTACGCTAAAATAACTTATTCTCATTATATCCATTTTACCAAAAAATTTCTTTATATAATACCTTTTCTTATTTATATGGTAATTTCTTGTATTGAAAAATAAGAAATACCCCAAGATACTTCTTATCCTTCAAACAATTCCTCTTATTTCTTCCATCTTTTAAGATTAGGAAAGGTTTCTTTTAAGAGCTTCCTTGCTTCAACTTCAGGCATCCCAGTTTGTTTCATAAAAGGAACACAAATTTCAATTTCTTCTTCCATAGTTACATTAGGAGAAGTAAAATTTCCCTTTTGATAACAATAAATACAATATTCTGCATTGTTACTTCCATCATTATTTGTACCATGAATTTCTTTAGATTCCATAGGCATACCGCAGCTTTGACAAATTAAATTTTCCATAAAAATATCCTCCTTATTTTAGAATCAATACTTAATTTTGATTCTTATATTCTTATTATAATTAGGCAAAACTGACAACTGCATGTCACATTTATTAATAGCATTAATTTTTTTCATACATTCACATTTTTTAAATTTCATAAATATTGATTATCTTTTCTTCTCCACTAGACATATCTTTAAGTTTCACTTGTCTATTTAGAACTTCCTCTTCTCCAACAAGCACTATATTGGCTATTTCTAATTTATTGGCATAGTTAAGTTTTTTCTTAAGTTTATCGTCTTCAAGATATATCTCTGTATATTTTTGTTTTTCCAATAGTCTCTTATATACCTCACCACAATATTCTAAGGTATTTCCAATTGGAATAATCAAATATTCTATTGATTTTTCAACTTTATAATTATCAATAAACCCTATTTCCTTTAACACAAAAAATAACCTTGTGAGGCCAATTGATATTCCAACTCCAGGCAGGATATTATCTGTGTAATTTTGAGCCAAGTTATCATATCTTCCCCCTGAACATATAGAACCATAGTTTTCATTTCCTACTAAGAATGTCTCAAATACTGTTCCTGTATAATAATCAAGTCCCCTTATTATCTTTAAATTTATTACATACTCTTTATCTTCTACTCCAAAAAGCTTTAGCATTTTCTCAACCGAGACAAGCTCATCAATACCTTTTTCAAATTCCTCTGAATTTACATTTAATTTTTTTAATTTTTCAATTATTTCTTCATTGCTTCCATTAATGTTGATGATCTTATTAACAGCATCGGCTTTTTCTTTTCCAACCAATTCATATAAAGATTGTTTAAATTCTTCAGATCCTATTTTATCGTACTTATCAATTAATCTCATAACCTCAGTTATATTTATTATTTCTAAACTCTTTAAAATGCCTGTTAGTATTTTCCTATTATTTATTTGAAATTTATAGTTCTTTAGGCCAATAGCCTTAAATCCTTTTGATACCAAACTTATTACTAAGGCATCATTATTAATACTAAGTTCATTTTTTCCTATAATATCAATATCACACTGATAAAACTCTCTATATCTTCCCTTTTGATTTCTTTCTCCTCTAAAAACTTTTCCAACCTGATATCTTTTAAACGGAAATATAAGTTCATTAAAATGTTGAGCAGCAAATCTAGCAAAAGGCACTGTTAAATCAAATCTCAAAGATAAATCATTATTTCCTTTATTAAATCTGTAAACCTGCTTTTCTGTTTCTCCTGCACTCTTAGCAAGCAACACCTCTGATTTTTCAATAATAGGTGTATCCATTTCTAAAAATCCATTCTCCTCATATACTTTTGTTATCTTTCTTAATATATCCTTAAATATTTTTTGTTCCTTAGGCAATAGCTCCATAAACCCCGGTAATATACTTGGCTGTATTTTATTAATTTTCATAATTCTATTCTCCTCCTAACATTTATTCCACAAACTTATTTTTACTTTAATATACAAAAAACCATGCAGGCATATCCTGCATGGTTCAATAAATTACTACTAACATTTAATTCATCACCATCAGCAGATACAAGCCTACAATTTATAGACTTGAATCTGCTTTTAAACAGACCAAGTCTTACCGATGATGATGTATGAAATTTATTAGTTTCATATTAAATGCTTTCATAACTTTTCCTCCTGAGATTTAATTGTTATCATTATATATTATAAAAAATCCTTTTTCAATTATTATTTTAAGATTCTAATATAAATTATTTTTGGATTTTTTATATGTTGCAATTGTTTTTCTACATTTTCCATCTGAATATTTATTTAGCGGATAGACATCCTAACTGTAATTTTATTATTGAAACATATATAACATAAATGTTTTATATTCACTCTTTTATATGAAAATATAATTCTGGAGTATTCTCATTAATAGTAGCAAATTCATATCCTCGCGATTTATAATACTTTATTATTTTAGGAAGAGCCTTATATGTATTCTCATTTGCATCGGTGCAATGCATAAGAAGTATTATAGTTTGTAATTTTTCGCTTCCCTTTTTAACTTTTCTATATATCTTATTAGGTGATAGTTTTGGGTTTACCCCATCTGTCGTATCTAAATTCCAATCATATACTTTTAAATTATTATCATGCAATCTTTTCAAAAAGCTTTTATTCAGATGGCTGGCACTGCCGCCAGGAAACCTAAGTATATTGGGTGAAATTCCAATAACTCTGTTTATCTCGTTACGACATTGAATCATTTCTTGAATAAACTTATCTTCACTGCTATAAATTTTTTTATAATCGTGGGTATAGCTATGGAGCCCTATATTATTTCCTTCATTATAAATTCTTTTTACCACCTCTTCATTGCATTTAATCTGGTTGCCTATTAGAAAAAATGTTGCATTAACCTTATACTTTTTTAATACATCTAGAATTTCATTTGTTACTATAGGGCTAGGTCCATCATCAAAGGTTAAGTAAATTACCTTTTTACTTGCAGCTTTAGATGTTGCAGAAACGCTCCATATATTTTCATTAAATATATAAATAATAAGAAATACACTCATAGTAAGAAATAGAATATTCTTTAATTTATTCTTCACTTATTTTCCTCCTATTGTTACTTGGTTTTCTTTTAATTATTAACGACCTGTTGTAAAATGAAATTGAACTAATAAAAAATCCATAGTTGATTATTCTGT